>CBEULQ010000342.1:0-3861 GCA_965543975.1 uncultured Desulfocucumis sp.
GGTAGATTGAAGCAGTCCCATGAACATTTCGATAATAATAGCGGTTGGGATATCTTTGCGGAATTCACCCTGTTCCTGCCCTTCGCTAACTACATCTATCAGTATCTCTTTAAAAACCGGGCCGTGGGGTGGCTGCCGCCTGGTATGTGGTGTTTGGCGGTGAAACTGTATATACAGGTTTATCAGCTGCCGGTTTTCTTCAAAGTTTTTAACGGCAGTTAAAAGAATTTCAGAAAGTTTTTGAGACGGTCTCCGGGGCGATTGCTGTATAGCCTCCAATATATCCCGGGCTTCGTCTATCTTTTCAGCAAGGCAATACTTGAGCACATCTTCTTTTGATCGAAAGTGATTGTAAAAGGTACCTGTGCCCAGATCCGCCCCTTCCATTATTTCCGCCACCGTAGTATTGGAAAAACCTTTTGCTAGAAAGAGCTTTAAGGCCATATTGGATATTGATTTTTTTACCTGATTTTTTTTTCGTTCCCGTCTGCTGCTCATACTGTCAACCGAGTACCCCCATGTTCATATATGAATATGTTCATATTACCATCCCGAAGTCTACAATACAACTGACCACCCCTACCGTATGTGTTGTCGTTTATGGTAATCGCGAATATGATGAGGCGGCCAACGGAGTTCCCTTGTCATTAGTCTCATGGCAACACCTTGTCCAAAAATATTTTTGGGGGACCGTTCTAGTGCAAGCTTATATTTTACACTAGAACGGGTAATCTGTGTTGCGCCTATCATGTAACCGGCTCGCCAGTTGGGGGAGTACTGGGAATAGAACCGGTTTTTTTGCCGCCCTTAGTGTACGATTTATTTATAACATCGAAATATTCATGGGTTTCCGCCGGCGGAGCCGGTGTAAGACAGGATATAACCACCAGCAGCACAAAACCAACGATCATAGCCGGGAGGCCGGGCAACATGCCGAAGCACAGGCTTTTCGGCAGCCAGCCCAGAGTTAAGGAGATAAGGACTGCCTGTGATACTATCATGGCGATTAAAGCGGCTTGTTGTGTGCAGCGCCGCCAGTACAGCGCCCCGAACATGGGTATCCATAGCAGGGCAAAGCCGGCAAAGGCAAACTCTACAATTTTAATAATACCGGCAAACTTGCCCAGAGCCAGGAAATATGATATTGCCGCAAGCAATACCACCAAAATCCTTGCTGTGGTTACTGCTTTGTCTTCCGCGAGCTTGTTTTTACGTTTAAAGATAAAATCTTTCATAATCATGGTGGTGGCGGCCATTAGCTGGGAGTCCATGGTGGACATCAGGGCGGCGAAGATCGCTGCACCCACCAGGCCAGTCACCCAGGGCGAGGCAAAATGTGAAAGAAGTTTAGGCAATATCGTGTCAGAGGCAGGCCCTACTAAATCGGGAAAAATGGGTTTGCCCCACATGCCGACATAAGCCATGGCAAAAAAGATCAGCAAGCCCCCTATCGGGTAAATTAAAGACATCTGCTTCAAGCTTTTGGGATTGCGACCGGTGAGGAGCCGCATGAATACCTGAGGGAACATAGCTACGGAAAGGCTTAAAATTATGCCGTAACTGAAAAAGACCTGCCAGGGCATTTTTGAGCGGTTCATCAGTTCCGGGTATTTCTCCAGCACGTTCTGTGTAGATGCTGCCGGTCCGCCCAGGACGTTGGCTACAATGAAAAAGATAGCCATGCCGCCTATTAAAAATACTACTGTTTGGAAAGTGTTGACCCAGGCCGCACCGCGCTGGCCGCCCGCCAACAGGTAATACAACACGACAACTGTAACGATGAGTGCGCCGAGCCAGTAAGGTATAAGGCCTTTGGTAAGCACTTCAAGGGTTACGGCCCCCCCGATCAGACCGGTCATCAGGTAGGGTATGGTATAAAT
Source organism: uncultured Desulfocucumis sp. (assembly GCA_965543975.1). Lineage (GTDB taxonomy): Bacteria > Bacillota > Desulfotomaculia > Desulfotomaculales > Desulfocucumaceae > Desulfocucumis. Next base: position 1,881 of record CBEULQ010000342.1, read on the forward strand.
TATCAATATTATACTTGTTGCATAAGCCAGTGTCTGGCTTTTCCATCTGCCGCCGATCATCTCTGCAATGGTCATATAACCGAATTTCTGCGCTATAACCCAGGCCCGGCTCCCCAGGGCGTAGAACAGGAGCGGTGTCAGCCAGGCCCAGGACGATACGAAATAAGGCCACATAATCCACCCGCGGTGATAAGCGCCGCCAGGGATTCCGATTAGTGTTACCGCTGAGATGTTGGCGCCGAAGACGCTGCCGAACAGTACCAGCGCTTTAAACTCCCGGCTTGCCATGGCGTAGTCTTCCAAGCTTTTCTTGGAATATTTGGTGCTCCACCAACCTATACCCACGATAAAAACTGTGTACAGCAACATCATTAATATGACTGGGGCTACTTCCGGCTTCATAAAGTTTAACCTCCCCGTCTTAATTTTTATAAATTTGGAAAACTGTGAAAATTAAGAAATTAAAAAGGCTAAGAACCATCCGGCTCGTCCCACAGGTATTTGCACGCGATATAAACCAGTCCATATCCAACTAACCAGATTCCAAGCTGGTAAAGCATCGGGTAGGACAGCCAGCCAAAAACGAGGGGCTCGATTTTCTTTCCCCACCACCACAAGTCAACTCGAATAAACATCAATATAACCGCCGTTACAAATACAAAGATGCTCAGTTTTCTTTTCTGGCCAGGGTTTATCATAAGGCACCTCCTTAATAATATACGGTTACACGTTATCCATAATCCGGAGTTTGTAACGCTGTATCTTTCCTGTTGCAGTTTTCGGAAGCTCATCAATGGGTAAAATCCAACGCGGGTATTTGTACGGGGCAATGCTTGACTTGACAAACTGCTTTAATTCATCCAGAAGTTCCTCTGACTGCTCCACATTTTGTTTAAAAACCACATAAGCCTTGGGCTTATACAGCCCCTCTTCGTCCGGGCTACCGACAACACCGCATTCCAGAACAGCCGGGTGGGACATCAGGGCGCTTTCAACTTCCACCGGCGATACCCAGATGCCTCCGGCCTTGATCATATCGTCCCCACGTCCGACATACCAGAAAACTCCATCTTCATCCTGGTAGTATTTATCACCCGTATATATCCACTCACCCATGAATGTTTCTTTTGTCTTCTGGTGTTTGTTCCAATAGAAGGCCGCAATGCTGTCGCCTTTAACCATCAAGGTTCCTATTTCTCCCCCTGGTACCGGCGTGCCGTCGGCATCCACTATCTTTGCGTCATAACCGGGCACCAGCTGACCGCTGCTGCCCGGTTTAACCATGCCGGGCCTGTTGCTGATAAATATGTGAAGTATTTCTGTGGAGCCTATGCCGTCCAATATTTCCAGGCCGAATTTTTCCTTCCACTGATGAAAAATTGGTGCGGGCAAGGCTTCACCGGCTGATACACAGTGCCTTATTGAACTGAGGTCAAATTGTTGAGTATCTTCCACCTGCAAGAGAGCGGCATAGGATGTCGGTACCCCGAAATACAGTGTGGGTTTGTATTTGGTAACTATTTCAAGAACATGTTCGGGGGTGGGTCGTTGAGGTGTTAAAACAGTTGATGCGCCTACGTTGAAAGAAAAATAGAGGCCGTTACCCAGTCCGTAGGCAAAGAACAGTTTCGCCACAGAGAAGGTGATATCGTTTTCATTGATGTTTAGGATTCCTTTGGCGTAGTACTCAGCACAGTAAACCATGTCGTGATGCAGATGAACTGTCCCTTTGGGAAAGCCGGTAGTGCCCGAACTGTAAAGCCAGAATGCCGGATCGTCAGCAGTTGTGGGGGCGACAGTCAGTTCAGGGGAAGCATGTTTTAAAAGTTCATCAAAGTTAAGGGTGTTATCAGCCGGTTCACCAACCACGATAATGTGCTTTAAATACAGAAGCTCTTCTGATACGGCAACAATGTTGGGGAGAAGTTCCCGGCTGACGATTATTGCTTTGGCCCTGCTGTCATTTAAAAGATACCGGTAG
>CBEULQ010000343.1:0-3828 GCA_965543975.1 uncultured Desulfocucumis sp.
CATACTATTTAACCATACTTATATATAATATATATTATATATCCGATTCTAATTCCCTTCCTGGGACATATAATTTATACAAATAAAATTTTAAGCTGTCACAATTCTACTTAAATCCCCCACCGGAACCGCCAGGCCGGCAACGTTCTTCAACAGGGCTAGCCTGTTGTTTTTTATTTTTTCATCCTCCACCATTACCATCACGCCTTCAAAGAACCGGTCCACCGGCCCTCGTAATGCACCTATTTCTTTCAGCGCACCGCTGTAATCCCTCTTATCCAGAAGCCCGGCCACCTTGACGCTAACTTCCCTGTAAGCGCCGTAAAGCGCCCGTTCTGCGTCCGTTTCAAACAGGGAATTGTCCACCGCCGTACCTTCGTATTTTTTCGCTAGGTTATTGGCCCGGTTGAATGCCGTCAGCAACTCGTTGAAATATTCATCCTGCCTGAAAGCGGCCAATGCCTCGGCACGCTGAAGAACACCGTATATATCATCCACACCGGCCGCCAGAACCGCATCGACAGTATCGTGGCTAAATCCCCTCTCCGTCAGTATTCCCTTTATCCTCAGGGAGAAAAACTCCTCCAGTGCGGACAGGACTTTGCCCCGCTCCACGGATAATGGTGATGATCCGGTTCCGCCGTCCTGAACATAACCGTCATAGGCCCTGCCCAGCATATCCTCGAGGGAAAGCACAAGCCTTCTTTCAATAATAATATGGCAAATGCCCAAAGCTTGCCGGCGAAGGGCATAGGGGTCCTGGGAGCCCGTGGGCTGGATGCCTATACCGAAGCAGCCCACCAGGGTGTCCAGTTTTTCCGACAGTGAAAGGGCCATGCCCGGAAGGGTTTCCGGCAGCAGATCGCCGGCGAAGCGGGGTAGATAGTGCTCAAAAATAGCCTCGGCCACACCGGACTCCTCGCCGTTGCGCAGGGCATATTCCCTACCCATTACCCCTTGCAGCTCCGGAAATTCGTATACCATGCTGGTTACCAGGTCAGCCTTGCACAGGTAGGCCGCCCGGGCCACTGTTTCCATCAGGCTATCCCCCAGTCCCATGGATAACGCAAGTTGCCGGGCAAGGTCTGTTATTCTCCGCACTTTTTCATAAACGGTGCCAAGACTTTCCTGCCATACAACCTTTTTCAGTTCATCCACCCGCCGGGACAGGGGAGTCTTCAGATCCTCGTCCCAGAAGAAGGACGCGTCTGACAGCCTGGCCCGAAGAACCTTCTCATTTCCGGCTCTGACAATATCCAGATAATCGGCAGTACCGTTTCGCACGGCGATGAATTTTGGAAGCAGCGCCCCTGCCGCGTCCACCACCGGGAAATAGCGCTGATGCTCCCGCATGGGGGTGACCAGCGCCTCCTTGGGCAGGCGCAGGTAGCTTTTGTCAAAACCCCCGCAAAGGGCAGTGGGCCACTCCACAAGGTTGGTAACCTCATCCAGCAATTCCTCGTCCGCTTCCACAGCGCCGCCTTCGCTTCCGGCTACGGAGCACACCTGCTCCCAGATGACCTTCCTGCGTTCGGCTGTATCCGCCATGACATGTGCCTCTTTCAACTTGTCAAGGTACTCCTCCGGGCTTTCCAGCTTAATAGGTCCCTTGCTTAAAAATCTATGTCCGTAAGTTATCCTGCCGGATGTAATCCCGGCATATTCGAAATCAACCACTTCCTGGCCGTACAGTGCCGCCAGCCAGCGTACGGGCCTGGCGAAACGAACCTCCAGGTCCCGCCAGCGCATGGGTTTGGGGAAGTGAATGCCATTGATTATATTTAAGCATAACCCCTTTAATATCTCACCGGTGGGACGGCCTTCCTCTCTCTTAACCGCAAACACATACTCCACGGGGCCCACGGGTTTAACCACAAGGTCCGAAACATCCACTCCCTGGCTTTTGGCAAAGCCCTGGGCTGCCCGGGTGGCTTCCCCCGAGGCGTTAAAGGCAACCTTAACCGCCGGCCCCTTTACCTCCTGCATTAACGGCTCCTGCACCGGTGAAATGCCGGTGGTCAGTACAGCCAGCCGCCTGGGGGTTCCGTAGACCTCCACCTTATCAAATTTTATCCTGTTCTCGTTTAGTAAATCAGCTGTCATTTTTTCAATCTGCTCCAGGGCCGGATCGATAAACCTAGCCGGTATTTCCTCAGAGCCGATTTCAAGCAAAAAGCTCCTGGTCATATTTATGCCCCCTTCCCTTTCAAAAGCGGATAACCCATTTCTTCCCGCTGCTTCACGTAAGCCTGGGCGCAGGTACGGGCTAAATTCCGCACCCTATGGATATAGCCGGTTCTTTCGGTTACACTGATGGCGCCCCTGGCATCCAGCAGGTTAAAGGTGTGGGAACATTTAAGCACATAATCATAGGCGGGCAGCACCAATCCCCTGTCAGCCACCCGCAGCGCCTCACGCTCGAACATTTCAAACATTTTAAATAACATGTCGGTGTCGGCTTCTTCAAAGTTGTAGTGGGAGTGCTCTACCTCTCCCCGGTGATGCACGTCTCCGTACGCGATGCCCTTAACCCACTCTATGTCAAAAATACTGTCCACTTCCTGAATGAACATGGCCAGGCGCTCCAGTCCATAGGTTATTTCCGCGCATACCGGGCGGCAGTCCAAACCACCGCACTGCTGGAAATATGTAAACTGAGTCACCTCCATGCCGTCCAGCCAAACCTCCCAGCCAAGTCCCCAGGCCCCCAGGGTTGGAGACTCCCAGTTGTCCTCCACAAACCGGATATCGTGCCGGTCCGGATCAATTCCTATGGCCCGCAGACTGTCCAGATATACCTCCAGCACGTCGTCCGGAGATGGTTTTAATATAACCTGGTACTGATAGTAATGCTGCAGCCGGTTGGGATTTTCCCCGTAGCGGCCGTCCGTGGGCCTGCGGGAAGGCTCCACGTAAGCCACCCGCCAGGGTTCGGGTCCCAATGCCCGCAGAAAAGTGGCCGGGTTCATGGTGCCCGCCCCCTTTTCCACATCATAAGGCTGCTGAATAATACAGTTCTGTTCACCCCAGAATTTATTCAGGGTGAGTATCAATTCCTGAAAATTCACCTTTGTTAGCCTCCTTAATCGCAATAAATGTTATTTTAAAGGGCTTGGGGATGGAAATACGCGTCACAACAACTAAAAACCCCCCGTCCCGGCTGATCTGCCGGGGACGGGAGGTATATTCCCGCGGTTCCACCCCGCTTGGCCTGCTTAAATATTGGCCCTCTCTTTAAATGCAGGCTTTACTTGCCGGCATGCAACCGGCTTTCCTCCTGCTGCTCAGGAACCCCTTTGGCACGGATATTTTTACCGGGCTCCCACCTAGCCCCGGCTCTCTGGAAAAAACTGTCCGGCTACTTTTTCCTTCATCACAGTATTTTTTTGTAATTTACCATAACCGCCAGCAATAGTCAAGATACCCGGGATACCGGCTAATATCAGTCATTACCGGATTGCAACGTCTTTGCTTTTCTGCGCTTCCTGCCCCGGCGCCAGATTCCCGCCCCCAGGTGAAGTCCGGATGCCCAGCCTCTTTCGCCTCTGACGGGGCCGGTCATTGCTCCGTCATTACGCTCCACTGCGGTTCCGCTTGTGTTTAAACCCTGGTAATGTCCTGCGGGGGAAGGCCCTTCGTAATCAATAGGGCCTTCCCCCATCTGAGGGTCCAGTCCGTCCTCTCCGCTTTCCTCCGGGTTTTCCGATTTCCCGGTTTCACCCCGGTCTATCTCCAGGGTATAGTTATTGGCCATGGCTGTAACGGTGCCCAGGGCTCCCAGTATCGCCAACTGGCTTGAGGCCAGCACCCCTAAAATCCCCAGCGCCC
>CBEULQ010000344.1:0-3823 GCA_965543975.1 uncultured Desulfocucumis sp.
ATTAGCTGTATTGCTTCAGAAATTTAACATGGTAACATTTTTGAAACATTACCGTAAGTTCTTTCAAAAAAATAAGTTTATCTTAGTCATTCAAATGTAATATAATTATAATAAATATTATTAATATATATATTATGAATCATGCTGGCAAAGAAGCCCTCAGGAAAGGTTTATGTAAACTTTTCGGGGGCTTTTGTTTTTAATTTTGAAAGATCAAATTAAGGGAGTTGTGTTTATGTTGCTTCACAAAGCCGATGAATATCATTCACAGAAATTCACCGGCGAGTGTTTTCCTTTTCCCTTTCTTTTTATTAACCAGGGGGAAGGACTTTATCTAAAATCCCCTATGATACAATCCTTCTCCCAGCAGGTGGCAGAGGTTGTGTCAGCGATGCTGGGAGTTGACACAGGAATACTGGCGGACGACCTCACCATAGTGGCAGGTTCCGGTAAATACCTCAACCTGATAGGAACCAAGGATTCGGAAGTAAATTACCCGGATTCGTCTTTTCTTTATACCAGGGTGATAAAAACAAGAAGTTCTTTTATAGTTGAGAATCCCATTGATGAAGATTATTACTCCCCGGTTTATATGGGTGAACTGGGAGAAATCTGCTGTCCCATAACCATGGGAAACATTGTTATAGGGATTATCGCCCTGGTGGCTTTCAATGAGGCACAAAGGGCGAGGCTACTTGAGAAAAAGGAACACCTGCAGTCATTCCTCCAGCATATCGCAGCTATGCTTGCTTCCAGGGTTGCAGAAATTAACGCCTATCTACAGCTGGAACTGGCCACAAACCAACTGCAGGCTCTGGTGGAGTCCATCCATGACGGACTGTTAGCCATAGATCATAACAAGATGATCACCTACTGCAATGTGGCCGCCGCAAAACTTCTGGGAAGACCCAAAGAGGAAATAATAGGCAGGAAGATTAATTACCTCCTTCCCAATTCACTACTCCCACGGATTATTGAAACAGGCATAGGATACCGAAATAAAGAAGAGTTTTATGGTGAACCACCCCACCAGATGCATTTCCTGGTTACAGCCACTCCCATAACCCTAAACACCAGGCCGGTGGGTGTGGTGGCTACATTACGGGATATGGCTGAAGCCAGGAGACTTGCCTATAATTTGACAGGTATTCAACAAAAGCTTGGATTTGATCAGATCAAAGGAACCAGTAAGAAAATAACGGATGTAAAAAATAATGCATTTCGGGTCGCCCAGGGGAGTTCCACCATTTTAATAACAGGGGAGAGCGGCACGGGAAAAGAGCTCTTTGCCAGGGCTATTCATGAGGCCAGCCCCAGGAGAAAGAAACCTTTTATTATTGTCAACTGCGGTGCCATTCCGGAAACCCTCCTGGAAAGTGAATTGTTCGGTTACGATGAAGGGTCCTTCACAGGCGCACGTAAAGGAGGCAGAGCCGGAAAATTTGAGCTGGCGGACGGAGGAACCGTTTTCCTGGACGAAATCGGCGACCTGCCCCTACACCTGCAGGTAAAACTTCTGCATGTGCTGCAGCGCCGTGAAATAGAAAGGGTTGGAAGCAATAAATTTATACCTGTTGACGTAAGGGTAATCGCGGCAACCAACCGGGACCTGGAAACCATGTGCGCCGCCAGTGAATTCAGGGAGGATCTTTATTACCGTCTCAGCGTCATCCCGCTGGTTATACCGCCTTTGCGGGAACACCGGGAGGACGTAAAGATGCTGATGAATTACTTCCTGGACAAATACTGTAACCTCCTGGACAAAACCATCGACGGATTTGAAGAAAATGTTGTCACGGCATTCTGCAACTATGACTGGCCGGGCAATATACGGGAACTGGAAAATGCCGTGGAATACGCCGTAAATCTGGTCTCGGGAAATACAGTAACACTTGACAGCATTCCGTCTAAAATCAATCATAACTGGTTGAACCCGGAAGACAGCGAAGAAAGGGCAATATTGAAGGACAGGCTAAAACATTCGGAAAAAGAGGTACTGGCCGGTTACATGAAAAAAATACGTGATGGGAACATAAAGAAGGGAGAGCTGGCCGGTATACTGGGTATCAGCAGGGTAACCCTGTACCGCAAGCTAAAACAATACGGCCTGAATAAATGAAATGATAAGAAGGTGCCTTCACAGGGCTGCAGCCCTGTGAAACACCTTCTCTAACTTTTATGGATAATTACATTATTGTTCGCTTGGTTCCGCGTATACCATCGTCCGGGTCATTCCCGGCGACATCCCGGACTCATGATGGGTATGCCCGCCCCCATGACCAAACATTGACGGAGCAACCAGACCGGTATAAGCGGGTATACCGTGCTCGTTGAGGTCCAGTCCTTCGGATTCCTCCTGGTCGCTAACCCTGATCCCCACGAGCTTTTTAAGGGCGATAAACACTATTGCGGTTGCTGCAAAAGACCACACCGAAACAGCAAGCACGCCCAAAGCTTGAACGCCCAGCAGGTGGAAGCCGCCACCATAGAGAAGGCCGCCATCCTGGGCAAAAATACCTACAGCCAGGGCACCCCAGGTGCCGTTAACCCCGTGCACGGCAATGGCGCCTACCGGGTCGTCGGCTTTGACCCGGTCAAAGAAACTCACCGCCAGAACTACCAGCACGCCTGCAACTGTGCCTATGGCCAGGGCCGAAGCCGGTGCTATAAAGGCGCAGCCACCTGTTACCGCGGCAAGTCCCGCCAGGGCGCCGTTAATAGCCATACTGGGGTCCGGCTTGCCCCATCTGAACATGGTAAACAGCATACCCATAGTACCGCCAGCCGCAGCCGCCAGGTTGGTATTTACGGCAATGCGGGCAATGTTCATGTCCAGTCCGGACAGGGAACTGCCCGGGTTAAACCCGAACCAGCCGAACCATAGGATAAATGTTCCCAAAAAGGCCAGATGCAGGTTATGGGCAGGCACTACGTTTACACTGCCGTCACTGTTGTATTTGCCTTCCCGGGGGCCGAGAACCAGCACCGCCGCCAGGGCGCACCAACCGCCCACCGCGTGAACCACTGCCGAGCCGGCAAAATCAAGCATGCCCAGTTGGGCCAGCCAGCCGTTGGCGCCCCACACCCAGTGCCCCGCCACTGGATAGATGACACCCGCGCACAGCACAGTGAAAACTAGATAAGGCGCGAATTTCATCCTTTCCGCCACAGCCCCGGAAACAATTGATGCCACCGCCATGGCGAAGGCGGCCTGGAAGAGCCAGAAAGCGTAGAGGGGCACCCTGTACTGGATGTGTCCCAAATCTCCGGAAAGCATGAAGCCGCTGCTGCCGAAAAGTCCGGCCTTGTCCAAACCAAACATGATCCCGAAACCTATAACATAATAGCTCAACATTCCCAGTGTACTGTCCGCAAAAACCTTCATTACTATATTGATAGAATTTTTGGCCTGAATGAAACCTGCCTCTAAAAAGGCAAAACCGGCTTCCATAAAGAAAACCAGGGCAGCGCAAAGCAACACCCAAACGGTATCGATACCCGATGCCAGGGTAGATAGATTTTCCATATACTTTAACCTCCCCGAAATAAAAAAAAGCACGCTTTTAAAGACCGCAGCCGGCCTTTACAAAAGCGTCCTCGCTTTAGCAATCCTTCGTTGGATTATAAATTTTATCTACTATATGGCATCGTTGCCGCTTTCCCCGGTCCGTATGCGTATGGCGTTTTCCACCGGGTAAATAAATATCTTACCGTCGCCAATTTCCCCCGTGCGGGCTGCTTCCGTAACCACCCGCACCACCTCGTCAACCAGATGATCCTTTACAACGATCTCTACTTTTAATTTAGGCAGCAGATTAATACT
>CBEULQ010000345.1:0-3820 GCA_965543975.1 uncultured Desulfocucumis sp.
GATTTTTACTTCTTCATCACGGTTTAAAAACAATTTTTCGAAAAGGTTGCCGCATTTCAAACACCTGAATTCAAATATTGGCATGTCTATCCAGCCTCGCCTTCCCTAAAACATCGTGGTAATTATAACAGCCGGTGAGGACGCGTGTCAAACACTGATGCTTGACATGTTCTTTCACTGCCACTGAACTCCTATGGACATGCGGCAATTAGTTAAACTATAATTAAACTGTAACGGATGCATTAATAAAACAAAATTGTGAAATTGTTAGCAAAAAATTTTGCGTTTTTTCAGAAGGAATTGACTTAAAGGCAACGAATAGTATATAGGGCCGGGACGCCGTAATTTATGGCTGAAAAAATGCTAATTACAGCGTAACTTTGTATTAAAAATATCAAAATAATTTCGAATATATAACAGTATTTTAATTTGCAGGTAAAATGTGGCCAACCCCGTTGGAGAGGAGATTTTCGTTAATGGGGTTGTCAACACATTGGATTATAGAAAAATTATAATTTCCAAGGAGGTGAATATGAATGTACGTAGTTCAGGTGGATATCGATAAATGCGAGGGCTGTGGCGAATGCGCCGACAACTGCCCGGCCTCCATACTCGAAATGGTGGATGGCAAAGCCAAGGTGGTTAATGAAGAAGACTGCCTCGGATGCGAAACCTGCGTTTCCGTTTGCCCTTCCGGAGCCGTTACACTGCAGGAAGTTTAATTAATTGACGCATTGAATGATTAATTAAGGAATCCATCCTTAAATTCCGGTTGGTATGGTATTTGCCATTACTACAACCGGAATTTGTAACCGGCAACATCGATTGCACCGTGGATCGCCGGAAATATTTTTCTTTGCGGTCCCAAGGAGGTGTGTTAGTGTCCTATTTTATTTTGCAACTTCTTCCCTATGTCACAGGCGCGATATTTACCATCGGCATTCTCTATCGCCTGGGACGCTGGGCCAGAGCACGCATAGTGCACAACATAACACTGTCGCCCTTTCCCAAGACTAATACAGAAGTGGCGACCATTTTTGGCACCGAGGTTATTTTCTTCCGGAGTCTGTTTAAATCGGACTTCGCTCTGTGGTTAGGCGCGTGGACCATGCACATCGCTTTGTTCTCCATACTGGGTGGACATGCGATGGGTATTTACTTTTTGGGCAAGCAGTTCGTTTACATTGGTATGTCCGAGGGCTTAAGTGAATTTATGTCCAACCTTCTGGGCACAACCTTCGGTATTATCATGTTTTTTGCCTTGCTGTACCTTCTTTACAGGCGCTTCGCCATTCAGAAGGTCAGGGAGGTTACCGTTACCAGCGATTACCTGCACTTGATTCTGTTATTATCAATAGTGGCTGTTGGTAACATAATGCGCCTGATCCCCGATTGGGGCATTCATTATGAGCCGGTAAAGGAGTACATCACCTATCTGGTGACGCTGCAGCCCGTCCCGGCTGACGCTGAAGTGCTGCACACGCCGCTCTTTGCCGTTCACTTGCTCCTGGTTCAGATACTGCTGATGGTATTCCCGTTCAGCAAGCTTATGCACGTTCTGGGCATGTTTGCAGAGCGCTGGATTATCAACAGGAAGTATACCGAGCCTGCACCCGGGCTTCCCAATATAGATATTCCGGCCGCTAGGGCAGCCGGGTTGGGGTTGCCTTCCGATGGGGGGGTTGAATAGGTGCCGACTTATAAAGATATGGTACAACCGGTCCGGGCCACCGATGCCGATATGAGGAAAATACACATGGACCCGGTGCCCGACGACCAGAAGTGTGAAAAGGCTATTGAGTACCTTGACGTAATGCGGAAAAAGTTTCGCTCCTTTGTAATGGCCATGGAGTCATGTGTCAAGTGCGGCGCTTGCGCCGAAAACTGCCACACCTATCTGGGTACAAAAGATCCCAGGAACATTCCGGCCAACAGGGCGGAATTAATCCGCAAGATTTACAAGCGGTATTTTACCCTGGAGGGAAGATGGCTCGGCAAACTGGTGGGGGCCGAGGATATCAGTCTGGACGTAATTGAAGAGTGGTACTCCTACTTTTACCAGTGCAGTGAGTGCCGCCGTTGCGCCATGGCCTGTCCCTTCGGCATCGACACCTGCGAGGTGACCATGGTTGCCCGCCAGATACTGCACTGGCTGGGCATTGTGCCCAAGCTGCATGCGGGCGTGGGCGCGGCCATGGAGAAGGTGGGCAACCACACTGGGCTGCCGAAACCCGGCATCACCGACACCCTGGAATTCCTGTCCGAAGAAATCATTGATGAATTCGGCATTGAGGTGAATTTCCCGGTAGACAAGCCTAATTCAGACATATTGTATATTCCCTCTTCGGCTGACTATCTGTTAAACCCATACACCCTGATGGGCGCGGGCATGTATTTTACCTATATTGGCGCCAACTGGACCATTCCCAGCACGGTTTCCGAGGCGGGTAACTTCGGCCTGTTGTTTGACCAGCAGTTCACCCAGCGCCACAATGTGACGCGCCTGCTGGACGCCGCCCAGAATCTGGGTGTAAAGAAAATTGTCTGGGGTGAATGCGGACACGGCTGGCGGGCCGCCAAGATGTACGTTCCGTCTCTGGCAGACCGTCCGGTGCCCTGGCCGATTACTCACATTCACGACGAGGTGGCCTACCACATCAGAACAAACCAATTAAAGCTTGATCCCAACAAGGTCGACCATCCGACAACATTGCACGATCCCTGCAACTATGCCAGGGCCTGCGGCTTACAGGAAAACTTGCGGACGGTAATTAAAGCCTGTGTGGCTGACTTCAGGGAAATGTATCCCAATAAGGAAAGAACCTTCTGCTGCGGCGGCGGTTCCGCAATCCTATTTGACGACCCTGAAATGTACCAGCGCCGTATACAGCTTTCGGCCAAGAAAGCGGAGCTGGTCCGGGCTACTGGCGTAGGCGCCGATGGCAACGGCTACCTATGCGCTCCCTGCTCCATCTGCAAGGCGCAGCTCTATCCCATGGTGGAGGAGCATGAGCTTGGAGTGGAAGTCAAGGGACTAATAGATTTGGTCGGAAAAGCCCTTGTTTGGAAGTAGCTGTCAGGAAAAAGACACTTTTTCCAAGCAACGGGTAATTGACGGGAGAGCCTGTCAATGATATCCTTGTATGTGGGAGAGTACAGATCTAGGCTTTATAAAAATATTTGCGGCGCGGCTTATCATTATAGAGATGTTAAAACGCATCTTTAAGCCGCAAATAAATACAATGGAGGTGCTTTATTTCGATGGCAACCGTTAATATTGCCGGAAGAGAAGTTGAGTTGGACGAAGACGGTTTCATGGTTAACCCCGATGACTGGACCGAGGATTGCGCCAAGTATTTCGCATCCGGCGAAGGTATCAACGAACTCAACGATGACCACTGGAAAGTTATTCACTATCTGCGCGATTACTACAAGCAATTCCAGATTGCTCCCATGATCCGCAAACTGTGCAAAGAGACCGGCTGCAGCCTGAAGTACATTTATGAACTGTTCCCCTCCGGCCCTGCTAAAGGCTCCTGCAAACTGGCAGGTCTGCCCAAGCCCACCGGCTGCGTATAATATCGGGAAAGATAAAATAGCACAGCAAAACGTTATATTTATGTAACGATGATCAGGCACATTCCAAAAGTGCATCTGCGAAATTGCGGCAGCACCTAGGTATAATGTGCCTGTTGTTTTTGGGGTTAGCAAACCGTTGAAAAACTGCGCCTGGCGTTTAAGGTCAGGGGACACACCTTCTGTGTTGCCTTAATTCTTACCTTTTTACGAATGTCACGAAGGAATGTCCCCAACGTATGCT
>CBEULQ010000346.1:0-3816 GCA_965543975.1 uncultured Desulfocucumis sp.
GTAATCAAGCCGTATTTGTTATTTAAGGGCGCTTTATCCGGGTAGAAAAAAGGATCGTATAAATCCGTGTCAATACCCAGCCCGGACAGCAGTTTATTTAGTACAGGTTCGGGACCGCAGCCGAAATCAAGGGCTCTGCTGATATTATTCATTTTGTCAATTCCGGCGTCTTTAATAAATCCCTTTAAATAGTTTACATAACCCTCGTTATGAATGGTGTTGTTGTGTTTCTTATAACGTTCAAATTCCTCTACCCGGCTGGGAAGGAAACTCTCATCCAAAAATATCAAATCACATACCGGACAATGGTAGTATGTCTTTTTACCGGATATTCCATATTGCGCTGCTTTACTTCCGCAAAGCCTGCAAATTTCGTTATTAATACGGATCACCGCTTTTTCTCCAAACTATGCCTATAACCTTTGCCATCTATTTCCGATAATATACTTATAGTATGATTCCAATTATCACATATTACGAACATATCCATGATCAAAAATCTCTAATTCAATCGAATACTTATTAATAATATCAACGGCAGGAGCCGGCCCTGGTAAATTTAACCATTAGAGGAGACAGGGTTCTTACTTTTATGCAGCCGGTATACACGCCTGCTTGGTAAAACAAATCCTCAAGGAAATAATAAGCAACAAACCGGGGTAGGGAGATAGAAGGTTTTTTTAATATATGATCAACAATGCCGGGAATCAGATTGCATAAAAAAACCGGCATTGCCATGGGAGGGTATGTCAGAAGCAGGGCTGCCAGCCCCGGAATTGAGTAATAGCGGGAGAACTGCCGGCAGAAAAGATATATTCCCGTACCCTGGGACTTAAACGATGCCGTTAGCGAATGCGAGGCAGAAACGCCGCAGCCGGATTTTTTAACTTTACGGTAATTAAATAGTCCCTGCAGCGTTACCATAACCGCACCAAACGCCGCCCCGCCCGCCAGCGCGGGAAACAAACCGGCCAGATACCAGGAAACAGCCATTAATGCCAGGAGGGCTCCGTTGCCGGGATAATAATACAGTTTTCTTTTTTGCCCTGGATTTCTTGATGCCAGCATGGCTTCCGACTGACCGTAATCACACCTTCTAAAAAGAAAATCAAGCAGGGTTGAACGGTGCCGGTGCATAACCCGTCCTTCCGGTATATAATAGATTTTCTGTCCTTTGTCCAACATTCGCCAGCATAAGTCAACATCTTCTCCCACCCGCAGCGAAGGGTTGAAGCCGCCTGCGGAGGACATGGCGGTTTTTCTCACCAGCAGGTTGCATGTGGGAAGATATGACGGCGAGCCGCCTTTTAATACTTTTCGTTGCCTTGTGCCCATGTAAAGCGGTGACTGGCACTGCTCATACTTTTCCAGGGGGGTTTCGATGCTGGCTGGAACAACCATACCGCCTGCTGCGGCTACCTCCGGATCGTTAAAACAAGTGATTATCGACTTCAGCCAGCCACTGTCAGCAGTGCAGTCATCATCAATAAATGCCAGTATATCACCTGCGGCACGCCTTGCAGCCTCGTTTCTCGCCGCCCCCGGCCCGGCGTTCTTTTCCATGCGGATAACCCTGATCCTGGAAATATCACTGGTAATTTTAATCGGCTCATCCGAGCCGTCGTCAACCACTATTACCTCCATTTTATCCCGGGGATAATCCAGATTTAGCAAGGACTCCAGGCAGTATTGCAAATTTTCCAGGCGGTTGTACGTCGGTATAATGACGGAAACCGCGGGCCATTTATCTTCGGCTGCAGCCGGGAAGATCCTTTCAATGATGCCCTGCCTTTCCAAATCATCCGCAAAGGCACTAATAATGTCATCCTGCGGGCAGTCTGCAGCTGTGACCCGGCAGAGGCTTTCAACGGCATTGAATCCACCGTCGCTTAAACGGATAATCCTTAAAGGATAGTCTACTATTAGTTCTCCCCCGGATCCGCCCTCATTTTTCCTGAGAGATACCCCCCTGGCCAGGCGGTAAACACTCATTGGTTTTTAACGGCTCCTTCCCGAAAGAATTTTACGATCCTGTCTGCTATTTGTTCCGGCGTTCCCGAAACAATTTCTCCATGCTTCTCCCTTGACGATCCGGCAAGTATTGATCTCAACCTTTGCTCGGCAGACAACCGGCAATCAGGTGTAAAAGGTTTAACAACCGGCGGTGTTGCAGCTTTTACTGTAACCCCGTAGAATTTGGAACCGATTAAAGTACATTTTCCCTGACCGGCTCCCGGGAAATCCACGTTTGTGCACGGTATTTCCGCAGTACAGGCGGATATTACCTCCGGCAGTCCGGCACTGCCCGGACAACTGCAATCAGCGGCTTCCGCCACGGCCATTAACGCAGGCAGCCGCACCAGCAGTCTCTCCCTTTTGCCCCGGCCGGCTCTGCGTATAACAGTTGCTTCCTTGGCGTCAACTTTTTCTATTTCTATTATCCCCGTAACAAATGTCATTCCGGCAGCAGCCGCAACTGCCCCGGGGAGCAAAGTGTTTAACTGGTCAATGCATTGGTCGCCGGTTAATACCAGGGACGGTTTCCACTCCCTGACGGCAGCTGCCAGGGCGGTACCTTTTCCAAGCATGTCTGAGTCTTCCAGACCTTCGTCCTCAATTCTTACCGCCTCACCGGCTCCGGCAGCCAGGCACCGGCGCAGGCTTTTTTCCACATCTATGCCGCCCAGCACGGCAACCCCTGCACTGTGGAAAAAACCTCTTTTAACAAGGTCAAGGGCAAGTCCCAGGGCGATCCAGTCCGCTGGGTTTATAATTTTAACCATTCCATCAGGCAAAGGTCTTTCTCCATAAGCATCGGGCGGCAACGGAACCCGGCAGTCCACAGCAGTTCTAATAAGCACCGCAATTCTCAGGTTTCGTCAACCTCCTCTCACAAATTTTCATCTATAGGCCGTTCAAAAACAAACATGGCATTAACGGTCGTCAGTAGTCAGATTACGGGATAAAATCGGTTCAACAGAAGACAAGGTGTGTTTATAACTCCCGACGACTGAATTGCCAGGCGCAGTTTTTCAACAGTCTCCTTTCTCAGGAAAAACGGTAGCTTATCCCGCAGCCCCCCCTGGGATATTTCCATTCAATGGCTCCCCGGTCGCATATTATAAAGCAGGTTCCGCATTCCAAACAGGCTTCATAATTAATAACAATGTTCTTTTCCTGAGTAACCGTATAGCACCGGGCGGGGCAGGCGGTTAAACATGCCCGGTGTGTACAGCCTGTACACTTTTCGTTGTTGATAATAATATGTGTCTCCGGGGCAATATTGTAGCGGTTGTTTTTTAATTTTGTATTATTCACCATATCATCGCCCTTCCCATGCGATAGCCGTCCACCGCCGCCTGAAGCATACCCGTTTCCTCCGCAAGCATTGTTTTCACCAGGGCAGCTAATTTCTGATGGCCTTTTCCGTCCACCGTCAGCCATCTTTCCAGCGCCCTGCATATAAAGGAAGGATAGTAATCGTATATTCTTTTATCCAGCAGAACTGATCCTGCGCCCTTAAAACGGTTCAAATCCTGCATAATATTGCTTTCATTAAGGCGTTCCCCGTAGCCTGACAGGGTTGCGGCACTAAAATCACCTTTTTCCAGTGCGTCAATCACCGTCTCAGCAGCCATTCTACCGGAGTAAACGGCATTGTTTATCCCTTCCATAAATATACCCCCGGCCAGCACAAGACCGGCCGCGTCACCGGTAAGCAGCATTCCTGAGGTGAAAAGGCGGGGTGTCATAGCAATGCCGCCCTCGGGGATGAGGTGAGCCGAAAATTCCAGAGAACTTCCACCTTCCAATAGT
>CBEULQ010000347.1:0-3815 GCA_965543975.1 uncultured Desulfocucumis sp.
ATATAAAATACATAGAATAGGGAGGCTGAAGTTACATTGCGTACACCATTAATTGCAGGTAACTGGAAAATGTATAAAACAGTATCGGAAACTGTGGAATTTGTCAATGAGTTGAAAAAGCTGCTGGCCGGGGAGGCAGGCGGTGTTGAAGTAGTTCTTTGCCCCCCACATACTTCCCTCGGTGCCGCGGCGGAAGTCCTGGCCGGAAGTGATATTAAACTAGCCGCCCAGAACATGTACTGGGAGGAACAGGGAGCATTTACCGGGGAAATATCACCCCTGATGCTTAAGGAGATTGGTTGTAAGTATGTCATACTCGGCCACTCCGAGCGCAGGCAATTCTTTGGTGAAACCGATGAAACGGTGAATAAAAAAGTTAAAGCCGCGTTGAAACACGGGCTGGTACCCATAGTATGCGTGGGTGAAACCCTGGAGCAGAGGGAATCGGGCGTAACCGAGAAGGTTATTGAAACACAGGTTAGAGGAGCATTGGCGGAGCTTGACCAGGCACAAACAGCAAGCCTGGTAATGGCCTATGAGCCGGTTTGGGCTATAGGCACCGGCAGGACGGCCTCCGATGACGACGCCCAGAAGGTTAACGGCTTCATCCGGAACCTTCTGACGGAATTGGCCGGTAAAGAGGCGGCGGAGAAAGTCCGCATACAGTACGGGGGCAGCGTTAAGCCTGAAAACGCTGCGGCTCTGATGAGCAAACCCGATATCGACGGGGCCCTGGTGGGAGGAGCCAGTCTTAAGCCGGATAGTTTTGCGGGGATAATAAAGGCATCAAAGCAGTAGTATTTTGGGAGTGAAACTTTTGAAAAAACTAAAGGGTCCCCTGGTGCTGATAATTATGGACGGCTGGGGTTTGACGGATAAAACCGAGGGCAATGCCATTGCTTGTGCCAATACGCCGAACATGTGCAAGTTCCTTTCGCTCTATCCTCATACCACCCTCGACGCCTCAGGAGAGGATGCGGGGCTGCCCGAAGGTCAGATGGGCAATTCCGAGGTGGGACACCTGAATATAGGCGCGGGAAGAATTGTATACCAGGAGCTGACCCGTATCAGTAAGTCCATCAGGGACGGCGATTTCTATAATAATGTAGTACTGTTGGATGCCGTAAACAACGCACTGAAAAACAAATCCTCCCTGCACATTATGGGCCTGCTGTCCGACGGTGGGGTGCACAGTCATATTACCCACCTTTTTGCCTTGCTGGAAATGGCCAGGAAACGCCATCTCGAGGAGGTTTACATTCACTGCTTCATGGACGGGAGGGACACTCCTCCCACCAGCGGGATTGAATATATACAGCAGTTGGAAGATAAAATAAAAGAATTGGGCATGGGCCGTATTGCCACGGTAATAGGCCGCTATTACGCCATGGACAGGGACAGGCGCTGGGAAAGGGTGCTGCAGGCTTACCGGGCTATGGTGCTGGGAGAAGGGCTGAAAGCCAAGTCTGCACTGGTGGCGGTCCGGGACTCATACAGCCAGGACAAGACGGATGAGTTTATCCTTCCCACCGTTATTGAAGACGGCCCGGGAAATCCGCTGGCCACCGTAAAGGACGGCGACTCAATTATATTCTATAATTTTAGGCCGGACAGGGCCAGGGAGATTACCCGGGCTTTTGTGGATGAGCAGTTCGATGGTTTTGACAGGCCCCAGGAACGGCCCCGGGTGTTTTTCGTGTGCATGACCCAGTATGACAAAACCATCGAGGCCCCGGTGGCCTTTAGGCCCCAGAGAATAGTCAATACCCTGGGGGAAGTGCTGTCCGGTAAAAAGATTAAGCAACTTAGACTGGCGGAAACCGAAAAGTATGCTCATGTTACTTTCTTCTTCAACGGCGGGGTGGAGCCCCCCAATGAAGGAGAGGACCGCATACTGGTGCCTTCGCCGAAGGTTGCCACCTACGACCAGAAGCCTGAAATGAGCGCCCCGGCAGTGACCGATACCGCCCTGGAACAATTGGCTCAGAATAAATACAAAGTTATCATCATGAATTACGCCAACCCGGACATGGTGGGTCACACCGGCAACATGGAGGCCACCGTTAGGGCCGTTGAGACTGTGGATTCTTCCCTGGGCAGGGTGCTGGATGCAGTGCTGGCCAGGGACGGGGTAGCTATTATTACTGCGGACCACGGCAACGCCGAGCATATGAAGGATGAAAACGGGGAGCCCTTTACAGCCCATACCGTTGATCCGGTTCCTTTCATATTGATTGGGAACGACGTGTCCGAAATTAAACTCAGGAAAGGGCGGCTGGAGGATATAGCCCCCACCATGCTGGGTTTGCTGGGAATTGACAAACCCAAGGAAATGACCGGAGAAAGCCTGATTATTAAAGAGTAATCATAAATTTGGGGACATTCCTTCACCTTGTCCCCTTACCTTAATTAGGAGGTTTTTTATTATGTCAACAATTATCGCAGACGTATTTGCCAGGGAGATACTGGACTCCCGGGGCAACCCCACCGTTGAGGTGGACGTGCTGTTGGAGGACGGCACCCTGGGCAGGGCGGCGGTTCCCTCCGGAGCATCCACCGGCGCTTATGAGGCAGTTGAGTTAAGGGACGAAGACTCCGGCCGCTACCTGGGCAAGGGAGTTACAAAGGCTGTAGAAAATGTCAACAATATTATCGCCCCGGAAGTAATTGGCTATGACGCTACCGAACAGGTGGAACTGGACAAAAGTTTGATTGAACTGGACGGCACCCCGAATAAGGGCAAGCTGGGAGCCAACGCCATCCTGGGTGTTTCCCTGGCCGCAGCCAAAGCTGCCTCCAATGCCCTGGGCCTGCCTCTATATCAGTATCTGGGCGGGGTAAACGCCAAACAATTGCCGGTGCCCATGATGAACATTTTGAACGGCGGCAAGCACGCAGACAACAACGTGGACATCCAGGAGTTCATGGTTATGCCTGTGGGCGCAGGGAGTTTTGCCGAAGCCCTGCGCATGGGAGCTGAAGTGTTTCATGTTTTGAAAAAGGTGCTGAAGAAAAAAGGACTCAATACAGCCGTGGGTGACGAGGGCGGCTTCGCTCCCAATCTGGGCTCAAACGAAGAGGCTTTGGCTGTCATCGTGGAGGCTATTAAACAAGCCGGATACAAACCCGGTGATGATATCGCTCTGGCCATAGACGCCGCAGCCACTGAGATGTACAAGGATGGCGCTTACATACTGGAAGGAAAGCCCCGCTCTTCAACGGAAATGGTTGAATACTATGCGGCTATGCTGGACAAATACCCCATCCTTTCCATTGAGGACGGTCTGGCGGAGGATGACTGGGACGGCTGGAAGCTCTTCACCGAAAAAATGGGAAGGCGCATCCAGATAGTAGGGGACGACCTTTTTGTGACCAACACGGAGCGGCTGTCCAGGGGCATATCCGGCGGTGTGGCCAACTCCATACTTATCAAGGTAAACCAGATAGGCACCCTCACCGAAACCCTGGACGCCATAGAAATGGCCAAAAGGGCCGGTTACACCGCAGTGGTCAGCCACCGCTCCGGTGAGACAGAGGATGTTACCATAGCCGACCTGGTGGTGGCCACAAATGCAGGGCAAATTAAAACAGGGGCTCCTTCCAGGACTGACCGGGTGGCCAAGTACAACCAGCTTCTGCGCATTGAGGAGGAACTCGGCGAGGTGGCCCGTTACGGCGGCAGGCCAGCCCTTTACTGCCTGAGATAATTTATTATTCTATGACAGGGGCTATTAATGAACCAAACAGGAAATGATAATTTTAATGGAAGGGGCGATTGTATTCGCTCCTTCCAGCGGGATAATAAACCACATAAA
>CBEULQ010000348.1:0-3814 GCA_965543975.1 uncultured Desulfocucumis sp.
CCAAAATAGGAGCGACCTTAAATTAAATTCTTTGTTTCAGATCCCAATACCTGCCCCGCCGCAATCAATAAATCCCTTACCATCAGCCAATAATAATACTACTCTCTGTGAGGTGAATATATTTGGCCGGCAATAAAACAATGAGTCTAAAGAATATAGGTCTGGGGGCGCTGACGGTGCTCGGCGGGGCGTACCTTGCCAGAATGGCCTATGGCTACCTGGCAAAAGGGTTCACCTATCCCCTGCTTACGGATAAATTTGATGAAAACCTGTGGGAGTTAATAACTTCAGTCCAGCGGTTCGATATCAACAAACTCATAGATGCGGAGCTCCGGGCGGAAACCAGAAGCTTTATAGAAAGGCCCATCGGCGGTCCCAGGAGGTTTAAATTCCTTGATAAAATAATGTTTAACATAGCCCAGTTGGAAACACTACCCACCCCCAGGGAGACCAATATCGACACCAGTGTGGTTATAGGCCCCATGGCCAAAAAACCTCTCAGACTGAAGATACCCATCCTGGTGGGTGCCATGTCGTACGGCCTTGCCCTCACCGAGGCTTATAAAATAGCCTATGCAAAGGGGGCCAGCGCCGTCGGCACGGCCACCAACACCGGGCTGGGCCCCTGGCTGGACGCGGAAAGAAAGGCCGCCAGGCATCTGATACTGCAGTATGGCAGAATAAGCTGGAACAAAGACGAAAAGATAATAAAACAGGCCGACGCCATAGAAATACAGTTCGGCCATGGGGCCAACGCAGGAGCGGGCAAAACCCTGAAGGCGGAACAAATCAACAAAACCCTTAGAAAAAGAATGGGGTTGAAAAAAGGTCAGGACGCGGTAATCCACAACAGACTTGAGGGTGTCAATTCAGGAAAAGATTTAATGTACCTTATAAACTACTTAAAAGAAATCACCGATGGTGTGCCGGTAGGCGTAAAAATGGGGGCGGGAAAATATCTGGAGGAAGACCTTAAAATTGCGGTGGAGGCCGGGGCTGACTTTGTCAGTGTTGACGGAGCCGAAGGCGGCACCCACGGCTCCCTGCCCATTCTTGAAGACGATTTCGGTGTTCCGACAATGATAGCCGCCTCCCGGGCGGGAAAGTACTGGGAGGAAAACGGGCTGAAGGGCAAAGTCAGTTTGCTGGTGGGAGGGCAATTGGTAACGCCGGGTGAATGCCTGAAAATGATAGCCCTGGGCGCCGACGCGGTATATATGGGAACGGCAATACTAATCGCCACCACCCACAGCCAGGTGTTAAAGATAATTCCCTTCGAGCCTCCCACCCAGTTTGCCTACGAACATGGTAAATACAGCAAGAAATTCAACATCGAAGAAGGCGCCAAAAGCCTCCATAACTTTCTTCACGCCACAGTTTACGAAATGGAGGAAGCGGTAAAGGCCCTGGGGAAAACTGCCATAAGGGATGTTTGCAAGGAAGACATCTTTGCCATTGATAAAGACGTAGCCGAAATAGCCGGGATAGAACTGGGATTTCATGCTCCCGGCAAAAGTGCTGAAAAGCCGCCGGCAATAAAACATCGAAAAAGAAATGCCTTTATTATAGCAAACCCCGGCAGGACCAAAGTGATGCAAAAGAAACCTAATTATTAAAAGCTTATCGTTTTCTCAAGATAGAGCACTTCAAAGGGAAGCGTATTAAAAACTTTGACTTCAACCGGTATATAGCCAAGACTCCGGTAATATTCCATGAGTCGCTGGAATCGCGCCACAATAGAAATTTCAACGCGGGTAACACCGTATTCCGAGAGTTTCTTTTCGGCATAATCCATTAACCGGGCGCCATACCCTTTTCCCCTGAATTCCGGCAAAACCGCAAGCCTTTTTACATAGCCTTTGGCGGGTACATTATCATCTATTTTGTAACTGACAGTTCCCGCAATATTTTCCAATAAATAGCCCAGAACCACCCGGTCGCCGCGACTGATGCGATTGCGAACCCTTTCAGGGGTTTCAAAGGCAACAAAATTGGGATATTCTTTCTCCGTTATGCCAAGTATCCCGGCCTGTTGGGAAAAGGATTTCATGATCAGTTCCGATATAATTTCCACATAATCCGGATCAGTATGTCTAAATCGCAACATGATTTACGACCTGCCCGCAGATAAAATAAGATACATAAAGTATAAAACCGCTAGACCGGCCTGTCTACATCGCAAAAAATAAATTACCCCCTTCTTCGGTGAAAAATAGGACGAGGAACCGTCACCTGTCCTACTTGCTGTCCCCTGTCCTACTTGGGTATCCAGTTTATGGTTTCCATTACATAATCCGAAATACCCTTAGTGCTTTCAGCTTTACCAACGCTCGATCTCCCAGCGTACACACGATTTCAAGATGTTATCAAAGATATTACCGGTAGCTGAAAAAGTTTTGCTCATCCTGCCACAATTTCTTCCGCAGAAATTAAAAGAGCCGTCCGGTTCTTCTTCGCCGGAGTAAGGTTCCGGCTTGAAGATGTTCAGGCGGCCAATGATTACATTATTATGAAAGGGAGAGCTTTCACTCTCTCATTGGAAGTCTTTATGAAGGTTGGGATAACTGGGTTCCCCCACTGTCCCTTTTATTGCTTATCTTTAGGACAGTTCCAATAAGTTTACGTACCACTTCTAAGTCAAAGGGCTTGATTAGCAGGAACTGTACCAGTTTGGATTCCCTTGCTGCCCTCAAATTAGCCAGTTCACTATACGCTGTAACTATTATCACCGGTACTTCCGGAGCGAACTTCCTCATTTCCATCAGTACTTCCAGACCGGTCATTCCCGGCATCTTCTCATCCAGAAGAATCAGGGATGGAGTTCTGACACGGACTTTCAGAAGTGCCTCAGCGCCGCTGGCGGCCACTTCTACATTGTAGCCATCGTCGGTTAGCGCCTCAAACAGGAGTCGACGTATCCCGGCTTGGTCATCAACAACAAGTATGTAACTGTAAACCCTATAAGACAAACCACCGTTCCCCTCCACTCTCTTTTGCCTGGTATTATTCACCACCAAGTGGGTAGAAGGCACCCCTCGCGAGGTGCCAGCCCCCATTGTCACCGGACGTGCAGTTTTCCCGCATCCGGCGGCCTCAATGCTATCCCTTAGCAAAGAGATTCAAAGAGCTTGAGTTGCTGATACCTGGGTATCTTCCATTCCATGCGCACCAGACCATTCGGCCTATCTCCTCCGCTGAGTGGAGCTTCCACCTGCCACGGTCACGCCACCGGCGGCGTATATACGCCCGTACTCGATTCTGCACCCATCCGTCCAGGCTGCGGAATAAAACGATATTGTTTCCGTATCGGTGGTAGTTCGCCCACCCCTCAATCTTTGGATTTAATTCGGCAATCACTTAGGAGTATTGGCATATTTCCAGCAGCAATTATGGGACCGTAACGGCAAAGCAGGCTCTTTACACCGTACATAGCTGGTTTTGCCGGGTCGCTGTAGGTCTTGATGTCCACCTTAAGAGGTTTGTCGATCAGGAATTTACTCGGGGCCAGCGGCCTGGCCAGTAATTTGTCCCTGTATATATATGCGGCAATTTGGTTAATCAACCGGTTCGACACAATACGCATATTATAGTAATATTAAATAGGTGACAATTTGCCAATTTTTACAATGAAGCATCTGCATTAAATTATCATTAAATATTAAACATTGATAAAATTTTATTTGGAGGTGCTGAATGCATAATATACCGGTATTAAAGTCAAAATTGACTATTCCAGAGCTTACGGAAAAAGTTGTGTATACCGAAAGATTGAAATCTCTTAACATTGTTTCTCACCGGGGAACACTGCTTACAG
>CBEULQ010000349.1:0-3802 GCA_965543975.1 uncultured Desulfocucumis sp.
AAAGCTCGAAGCAATTAAGGTCAGGGGACACACCTCCCTTTGGAGCATGGCTTTGGGGTCGGAGGAATGTCCCCAGCGTATGAAAGTTCAGCTTTTAAGTTTGCTCTAAGGGTTCGGTAGGGGAATAACCCCTTCCGAACCCAAGGCTCACTTATTATACACACTTAGTCCTCAAATTTAGGGCGGGGGTAGAGGCCGCAGCGCTGGACTATTTCCGGAACGATTTCCTCCCAGGCGATGGCCATGACGTGCACCCCGTGCACACCTTTGATGTTTTCTCTGATATAGTTGATCTGCTCAATGCAGATCTCCACGCCCTCTTTCTTGGGATCCTCAGCACCCTTCAGACGTTGCACGATGTCTTCCGGAACAATCATACCTGAAACACTGGTCTGAATGTATTTGGCTGCCCGCCAGCTCTTCATTGGCGTTACTCCGGCCAGAATGTGCACTCTCTCGTGCAGTCCCCGTTCCCGCACCATCTCCATGAAACGCTCAAAACGCTCCATGTCGAATATGCACTGGGTCTGGATGAACTGGGCGCCGGCCTCCACCTTCTTCTCCAGGCGGTCCACCCTGAATTCAAAGGGATCGGCAAAGGGGTTGGCCACAGCGCCGATAAAGAAGCGGGGTTCGTGTTCCTTTATTTCCTCACCGGAGAAGAATTTCTTCTCGTCCCTCATTCTTTTCATCAGATAGATAAGCTGCATGGAGTCCACGTCATAAACGTTTCTAGCCGTGGGGTGGTTGCCGAATTTCTGGTGGTCGCCGGAAAGGCACAGCAGGTTGCGCATGCCCAGGCTGTACGCTCCCAGCAGGTCTGCCTGCATGGCTATGCGGTTTCTGTCCCGGCAGGTCATTTGTACAATGGGCTCAATACCGCAGTCCATCACGTGAACGCCAGTGGCAATACTGGATATCCGCACAATGGCGGTCTGGCAGTCGGTAATGTTGGTGGCGTCCACATAGTCCTTCATCATATGGGCATGGTGCCGGACACCCTCGGCAGATGAATGCTTGGGCGGGCCGATCTCGGCCGTCACGGCGAAATTACCGGTTTCCAGGACCTGTTGAAGTTTGCTCAAGTATTTCATCCTATGATCACATCCTCCCTCATGGCCCGGCGCGGCCCGCCGTCACGGGACGTGGACCAGTCCTTGGGCGGCTGATACTCCATTAGTTTATTCAATTTGCCCAGGGCCTTCATGCGATCGTATATAAGCGCCCAGGCGCAGTCGGTGTCCTTGCTTATCTCGCACTTGCCGTACTGGGAACCGCCGCAGGGGCCGTTCAGAATACTCTTGGAGCAGCGGATGATGGGGCAAATGCCGCCGGTTTTATGCAGCACGCAGTCGCCGCACAGTCCGCATTTTTCCTCCCAGATGCCGTGTACTGTGGAACCGCCGATAAAGTTGGTGTTAAGGGCGGGAACGACCCATTTATCCTTGTAGCGTTCCGCCACATACTGCACCCCGACGCCGCAAGCCAGGGAAATTATAACGTCAGCATCCTTCACCATCTCGTCCATGGGCACTATATACTCGGGATCGCACTGCCTGGTGGCGGTATAGGTCACCGTGGTCAGCGGGTTATCCTCCAATTTGCGTTTTATGCGCAGCGCGGAGGCCATAATCTCAGTTTCCTTTTCTCCACCGGAAAGGCAAACTGTAACACAGCCTTGACAGCCAACCAGAAGAATTTTATTGCATTCGCTTACCATGTCCGCAATTTCCTGAAGGGGTTTTTGCTGGGCTATAATCATTTAATCGTCACCTCTTTCTTGGCGGTTTTGTTTAATGGGCTGGGCCCTAAAGCCTTGATACGCTCGGTCATTTCATTGGCAATCTGGGCAAAGCGGGCGCCCTGGGCGGAGGAAAGGTTGTACATTTCCAGGCGGTCGCCGCCTACGCCTATCTCGTCCAGTAATTTTTTAACCGCTTCAACCCGCTTTCTAGCCCGGATATTTCCTTTAAGAAAATGGCAGTCACCCTCCATGCAGCCTGCCACAAACACCCCGTCGGCCCCTTCCTCAAAGGCCTGCAGAAGCACCCGGTGGTCGGTATTGCCGGTGCAAGTCATTTCAACAACTCTGACGTTTGGAGCGTACTGAAGTCGCATCGAACCTGCCAGGTCCGCGGCAGAGTATGCTCAGTAGTGGCAGCAGAAAGCAACGATTTTTGGTTCAAAATCTCCCACTTTATTGCACCTCCTCGTATAGGCCTTTAACCATACTCATATAAGCCCTGTCATTGTAGCTCTGCAGTGTAATGGCTTTGTTCGGGCACTCGCCTGCGCAGGTACCGCAGCCCTGGCACAATACGGATTCTATTTGAGCCGCGTAATTAACCACCCTCGGTGCGTTGTAGGGACACAGACGTACGCAGGTCAGACAGGCGGCGCATTTTTCCGGTTGTACCTCAGCCACTACACCGTGAGATTCCAGTTTATCCTTGGCCAGTATGGTGCAGGCCCTGCTGACCGCAGCCTTGGCCTGGGCGATGTTTTCTTCTAAGTTTTTCGGCCCGTGCGCCAGTCCGGCCATGAATATGCCTTCTGTGGCGAAGTCCACCGGGCGTAGCTTCATATGGGCTTCCAGGAAGAAACCGTCTTCGTTGATGGGTATCTTGAACAGTTCGTTCATCTTCTTGTTGTCCGGAGTGGGCAGTATGGCGGCCGCCAGCCCGACAACACCGGCCTCAATCACAATTGGTACACCCAGCACGTGGTCGGTAACCGTGACTTTCAGCTTGTCCCCTGATTCTTCCACAACGGGTTTGTTGTCGACGCCGTAGCGCACGAATATAACACCCTTGCGGCGGGCTTCGGTGTAAAGTTCCTCGTAAAAACCGTAGGCCCTTATGTCCCTGTACAGCACATAAACGCCCTTATCAGGGTTCTTATCCTTGATTTTGATGGCCAGCTTAATGGACTTGGTACAGCAAACCCTGCTGCAGTACATGCGCTCCGGTTCCCTGGAGCCCACGCACTGGATCAGAACCACGTTCTTTGCCGCGTCAACCTTCTGGTCCCCCGCCGCCATGGCCTCTTCCAGTTCCAGTTGGGTCATCACCCGTTCATTTTGTCCGTACAGATATTCAGTGGGTTTGTATTCCGCGCCGCCGATGGCAATTATAGTAACGCCGTGATTTATCTTTTCACCGTTGCTCAGGGTTGTGGTGAAATTGCCCACAAATCCTTTGGCTTCCTGTACCTCGGTACCGGTGAACACTTCAATATTGGAGTTATTGTTTACTCTTTCAATCAGACCGGCCAGATAGGCCTGTACATCCTCACCGGAAAGCCCCTGTTTGATCCGGTTGGCCATGCCGCCCAGACTTTGGGATTTTTCTACCAGGTATACCTTGTAGCCCTGGTCGGCCAGGGATACGGCGCTGTTCATGCCGGAAATACCGCCGCCTATAACCAGGGAGGCCTTTGTTATTGAAACAGGCTGCTGGTGTATGGGCTTTAACAGGGCAGCCTTGGACACGATCATTTTTACCAGGTCTTTGGCCTTTTCCGTTGCCTTTTCCGGCTCATTCATGTGCACCCAGGAACACTGGTCCCTGATGTTGGCCATATCAAACAAATAACGGTTAAGACCGGCCTCCATCATGGTCTCCTGGAACAGCGGCTTGTGGGTGCGGGGGCTGCAGGAAGCAACCACCACGTGATTTAGATTATACTCTTCAACCATCTGCCGCATTGTGGCCTGACTGTCCTGAGAGCAAACATACAGATACTCTCCGGCATAAACCACGTTAGGCAGTTTTTGGGCCATTTCCACCACTTCGGGAACCTT
>CBEULQ010000350.1:0-3798 GCA_965543975.1 uncultured Desulfocucumis sp.
GGCAATGCTGTAGCAAACCGAAACCCCGAGTCCAGTACCCTTTTCTTTGGTAGTAAAAAAAGGCGTTCCTATCTTATCAACGATTTCCTGAGGAATTCCGTTCCCATGATCCTGCACGGCTAGAACAACATCTTTGCCATTCATGTATGTTTTTATTGTTAGTGTTCCTCCAAATGGCATAGCCTCTAAACCGTTGCGAACTAAATTGATGATAAGCTGCCTGATCTCACTTTCATCCAGGCAAAGAGAAGGAATATCTTTATCAAGCTCCAAATAAATACTCCCATTGTCGGCAATTGCATTAGCCTGCAAAAGAGGATATATAGCTTCAATAATTTCATTTAGCGATTTTTCTTTCAGGTAAATTGCCTTATTCTTTGCTAAGGCCAGGAATTCACTGATTATCGCATTTGCCCTATCCAATTCTGATATCATAACGTTTAAGATTTCCACATCACTTTGAAACCGCTGCTTTTTTGAAAAAAGTTGAAGAAATCCCCGGACAGTAGTCAATGGGTTTCTAACCTCATGTCCGATACTAGCCGCCATCTCCCCTATCAGATTCAAGTTCTCCAGTCTCTGAAGCTCTTGTCTGGTTTTGTGTAATTCAGTTGTATCTTGTATAATAAGTAACGCATCCTGCTTATTAATAGCTGCCACTCGAATATCAAGTGTGCATACATTCTCGTTCAAGTGGCCAGCATATCGAGAAAACTGCAAATTATCAGTAGATATCGCAATAGAGATTAGATCTTGTATATGTTGCGCTAATTCCTGGGGGAAAACCTCAAATATAGTACTCTTTTTTGTTTTCTCTAAGCCAAGGCAGGTTAAATACCGGTTTTGCACCCTGTAATCCAGTAAATATCCTTCTGTATTTACACGAAACAACATGTCCGGAATCGCGCTAAGGGTTTCATTTATCTGTTTCAACGCGGCTTCACGTACCCGGAGGTTATTGCTCATGAACTGAAAGTCAGCCGCAAGTTTATTTAATTCGGCAAAGGCAGTGGGAATATAGGACAAAGTGTTGACCTGACTGAAATCTCCGACCTTAAGAGCATTTGTCCCCAGGCTAAGCTGCTCAAGCGGGGTAATTACGTATTGCTGGAGTTGTTTGCGAAGGTTCCACACCAATATCAACCAGATAGCCAGTGATACCAGGAATATCAGTCCCAAAGTCCATGCGTATGAACTAAAAAACAAAGACAATGGGACCTGATCCACAACAATCCATCCGGTTCGTTCTATCCGGGCTGCACTGCCCAGAACCCTTGTTCCTTCGTAAAGATAGACAACATTAGCTTTTCCGGCCAGACCACGGCGAAATATTTCAAGACTACTCAGGTTGTTTCGCTGTTTAACCAGATCTGAAGATGGATGAGCTAAAAGCGTTCCAGATTGATCCATAATATATACAAAATCTTTACCTGACCCACCTGCTATGTTTGTGATTTCTTGCTGAAACAGTCCCAGGTTCAGTTCACCTACCACACAGTCTCCGCGAGGAAGGGGTCTGACCAGGTAAACAGTTGGTTCACCCGTACGAAGTGAAATAAAGGGACGGGAAATGATGAGGCTTTCCTTTTTTCCCTTCTGCTGAAAATCCGGTAGATTGGACATGTCCAGACCCAGGTAGCGTGGATCGGAAGGCATCAATAATTTGACTTTATTGCCTTCATCCAAATAGTACAAGGTATCAAAGTAACCGTAGGCCTCCCAGGTGCTTTTCATATAATTGGACAAATCTTCCGTTCCCGATATTTCAGCTACCCGGGCTACTGCATCCAAGATTCGCCCCCCCTGGTCCAGATGATGGTCTACTATCTGAGCCATTGATTGTGCGATCTGGTATTGCTGAATTTCGAGATTCTTTTCCCCTAAATAGCTCACCCCGGTGATAACTGTCACTCCCAAGACCATTAGAGGAAGATACAAGCGAAAGAGTACCAAACGCAAGAACACCTGCCGGAGGGAAGGGAAATCTTTTACGTTTGCCATCATTTACCTCCAGGATCGGTTGATGTCAACTTCTCAAGAACGACAAATTTGCCGTCACTAATGGAACTTAAATAACGAGGCCGCTCGACATCGCCGAATCCATCGATAGAGAAAGTATCCATCAGCCCCCGGAAATCATGGATTTCTACTAAAGCTTGCCTTAATCCCTCGGCTTTGCCCCCGGTCTTTTCAAGAGCCGCTGCCAATACCAAGGCGGATTCATAACCAAAAGCGGCTCCGAAGGAGGGGGCATGACCAAATCTGGCTTGATAACGAGCTTGGAAATCCAGAAAGGTTGGCGATTGACTGGTTAATGCATAGGATTGTTCAAGTTTCAGTCCTTCAACTGCCTGACCGCCATTATTGATCAGGGTTTCTGTTTGGGCCCAGGCCGAGGTGAATAGTGGGATCTGCCAGCCCATTAGGCGAGTTCTTTGAGCAATAAGTGCCGTATCAACATCTGAAGCGATAATAAGCAGCCCTTCCGCTTTGCTCGCGCGCAACCTCATAAGTAATGAGGAAAAGTCCGGCTGCCTCATCGAAGAGAAGCTGATTTCACCAGCTATCTTGCCGCCCAGGGACTGAAATTTATCGACAAAGACTGTGCTGTAAGTCTGGGTGAAAGCGATGTTGTCGATATCATAAATAATACCCATACGGGTTATACCACTGCGCTGATAGGTGTATTGGGCAAAAGCTTGGGCACTGTCTTTGAATGAGGGATAAACCCGGAAAAAGTAATCGTCCAAACCACTCAGCTTCGGAGTAGAGACAGTTGGGCCAAGCAACACGATGTGGGCAGGGTTCGTTACCTCCAGGCCTGCCAGGGTTTGCTTACTGGTTGCATGTCCAATGATGGCAAGAACGCCGGCCTCAATCAGTTCACGGTCGGCGACCTGAGCTTTCTCGGGTATGCCAAGGTCATCACGTACAATCAATTCGATCTTACGTCCGGCAACACCGCCGGATGCGTTTATCGTCTCCACTGCCAGTTGGACTCCGTTCCGTTCTTGAACTCCTAATTCAGCTTGTCTGCCGGTCAGTTGGGCGGCAAAGCCGATGAGGATAGGCTTTTTTTTCATATAACCCTCAAGAAAGAAACCCAGTGTTCCGATAAACAAAATCACCAAGATAATGCATAACCATGGATTGTTAATTAAGATTGGCCTTTTCATATCCTCTGCCAGCCTCCTCGAATATGAAAGCCCCCGATCCACTGATAATGAGAGCGCCCCTCGGATTTCTCCATTTAGGCGAACAAATTAGTAGAGGAGGTATGATATATGTAAGCCTTTTTTCTACCGAACATACTTTAGGGACATTCCTCACCCCAAAGTTAGGCTCTCAATAGAGGTATGTCCCCTTTCCTTAATAGTTTCAAGCTTTACAGCCTGCTGATCCCCGACCTTCGAGGACGGGGATCAGCAGGTTGTTAGCGAGATTAAGAAAGAATATTGAATCTTTTTCCATTCCTTAATACCACAAATACAGAGGATTCACAAGTCCAAAATCAAAAGACGCCTGCTAAACCTCCTTCGATTACCAGGTGTCTTAAGCTTATTCAAACGATCTCCTTTTAGGTCCTGAAATGGCCCGCCTGGGCAGGTTAAACTTGGTTGGTGAGATGGCTGCCGGTATTGGTCACGAAATAAAAAACCAATGCACCATACAAGGTTTTCTGCAAATGTTTAGGGGTTAACCCTTCTGAGCTTCATTTTTAATGAATATGTTTATTCAGCTGCCATTGTGCCCCCTCTGTAACACAGAAAGTTGATTGTTTTTTATGTTACAGAATCA
>CBEULQ010000351.1:0-3790 GCA_965543975.1 uncultured Desulfocucumis sp.
GGTGTAATGGTGGGCCAGATACTCCTGACCAGGGAGGATTTCTCGGACCGGCGGAGGTTTTTAAACGCCCGCAACACCATGTACGCCCTGCTTGGGCTAAGGGTAATTCCGGTAATTAATGAAAACGACACCGTGACTGTGGAAGAAATCAAACTGGGGGACAACGATACCCTGGCCGCCCAGGTGGCCGGCTTGGTTGACGCCGACCTGCTGCTTCTTCTTTCAGATATAGACGGTCTTTACACCTCTAATCCCAAAACGGATCCCGGGGCAACCATAATTCCGATGGTTACGGAAATAAACAGGGAAATTGAAGCCATGGCAGGCGGGGCCGGCAGTTCCGTTGGTACCGGCGGCATGTCCACCAAGTTGCACGCTGCGCGCATGGCCATGCATTCCGGTTTGCCCACGGTGTTGGCCGGGGCAGGCATGGACGATGTAATCCGCCGGGTGGTGGCCGGCGAGCAGGTGGGAACCGTATTCTGGCCATCGGTCAGGCTGGATAATAAAAAGCGCTGGATTGCCTACTGCGCTACCGTTCAGGGTAAACTGCACGTTGACGACGGCGCTGTCCAGGCCCTGATTCGCAGGGGCAAGAGTCTACTGCCGTCGGGTATCACAAGGGTGGAAGGCGTTTTTGAAATGGGCAATACAGTTAGCGTTATAGCCCCTGACGGAAGGGAAATAGCCAGGGGTATTGTTAATTATTCCGCCGGTGAGGTTAACCTGATAAAAGGTCTTAAAACCCAGGATATACATGGGGTGCTTGGGCACAAGGATTATGATGAGGTGGTGCACCGCAACAATCTGGTGCTTGACATATGAATAATTACCCGCTTAATAATATTTTGTTTTCGGTGAAGGTTAGATTAGATCGTATTTTTTTCCATGCACCCCTGTATTCGACACTGCCCTGTTTTATCAGGGCTACCTGTCCGGTAAGGTAATCAACCTCGGAAAAGTCATGGGTGACAAAAACAGTGGTTATTCCCGAATCATTTAATAGCTTGCCGATTTCGTGCAAAAGGGACGTACGGGTTGGAGAGTCCAGGGCGGAGAATGGTTCATCCAGGAAAAGTACCTCGGGTTCCAATGCCAGTGCCCTGGCCAGGCTGACTCTCTGGGCCTCGCCTCCGGAAAGGAAACGGGGCATGCGCCGGGACAGGTGGGCTACTCCAAGCTTTTCGAGCCAGTGGTTGACCCTGTCCGGAATTTCACTCCGGGTAGTATTTCTTAATTGCAAACCCTGGGCAACGTTGTTATATACAGTGGTGTTTAGCAGCAGGGCCTCCTGGAAGACCACCGCCATCCGCCGCCTAAAAGTAAGGGCGTTTCTCCGGTTCGCTATTTCTCCACGGAAGCGGACAACTCCGGTGGTGGGTTCCTGGAGTAGGGCCAATATTTGCAAAAGACTGCTTTTACCCGCCCCGTTAGGACCAAGTAAAGCCAGAATTTCACCTTCCCGGAGGATAAACGACGGGATATCCAGTATTTTTCGTTTATTTTTAACTAGTGTTAAATTCTCAACGCTCAGAATATTTTCTGCCATTTAAAAACCTCCAGAATATGCACTAAAGCATAATCAAAATGTATTGTGCAATTATATTAACGTGAAGTTGTCACAAATATTAAAACCGGGCGACCAGCAAAAAAGGCACGCCCGGTTTTTTCCGGTATGTTCTCCTTTCCGCATTGGGAGGCGTCCGGGTTTCCCCGCACACCCTGTCGGTCCGGATACCCTAGCCTTACGCTTTAGGTAACGGGACTCGGAGGTTTGTTATATGAAAGTTTATGCAAAATATTATACCACAAGAATGCAAATGTGTGGAACCGGGCCATAATAAAGATAAAAAAAATGAAACCGGAGGTTTTTTATAATGCGCAGACTACGTATGGGAATTATCGGAGCCGGAATGGCTCTGGAAAAACTGCATTATCCGGCCTACCAGGAATTGGCCGATAAATACCAGATTGTTGCTCTGGCTGATGTTGACCCGGATAAGGCAAGGCTTTGGGCCGGCAAGTTGGGGCTTGATCCGGAAAAGGACGCCTACGGGGACTACCGAGAAATGATGAAAAGGAGCGATGTTGACGCCTTTGACATAATGGTGCCGATAACAGACAATTTCGAGGTTGCCGATGTGGTGGCCAAGGCCGGGAAGCCCATCATCCTGGAAAAGCCTCTGGCACCCACGCCGGAGCAGGCCAGGGCCTGCGCGGCACTGCCGGGGAAACACGGAATTCCGGTAATGATCGCGGAGAACTTCCGCTATAACGAAGAGGTTGACATGATACGCGACATGATACGTACTGAAAAAGTGGGAAAGCCGGTTTATTTCATGCAAAACAGGGTTGTATTCTTCCCCGGAGACATGGCACAGAAAGATAAGTTTCCCGCCACGGAATGGAGGCAGCGGGCACATTTCCCCGGTGGGGCAATAATGGATACCGGCGTGCACGATATGGCCATGTTAAGGCACGTTTTCGGGGCCATGGAGATGCTCCATGCCTTCGGGGTACCCCAGGACGACCCCTTCGCCCCTTATGCGGTGGTTAACGTTAATATCAAATTTATGAGCGGACTGACCGGGCAGTTTTCATTCTATTGTGCGGGCAAGGAAATGCAGAGGCCTTTAGTGGGGCTGCGGATTTTCTGTGAAAAAGGCATGATTTACCTGGAGGAGAGGGATTGCGGCACCATCAACGTAGCCTACAACGACGGGCGTTCCGAGCAAATTCCCTACCGCCCCCAGCGGGGATATTACAACGAGCTTTTGAATTTCTACAACGCCGCCATTGGCAAGGAACCGCTTTCAGTTACCCCGGAGATGGAGTACGGCGACGCTATGACCATTTTTGCCATCCTGGAATCGGTAAAAACCGGCCATGTGGTAAGGGTAGACCAAACCGACAGTTATATTCCCGATTATATGATGGAGGGGCTGACACACCAGCACAGGGAATATATTCAGTAAGAATTATAGCCACTTACTAAAAAGATGTCCGGAGTGGGGTTGGGTTTTATTGCTCAAGCGTATTTTTTAGCAAATCCCCATACAGCTCCGGTCTGCGGCCTTCAAGGTAGAAGCTGTGCCGCATGGAGCCGGATTCCCGGCGCCTAATTTTATTCAGCATGGCAGGGTCAAGTTCGGCAATGAGCATGCTTTCCCCGCCATTGAAATCCTCTGCCAGCACATTCCCCTTGGGATCGATGACCATTGCCCCCCCGCAGAAAGACTGTCCTGTTCCGTCTCCGCCCACCAGATTGCAGGCGGCCAGGAAAACGGTATTGTCATAAGCCCGGGCGGATAGGTATTTAAGCCAGATCTCCCTGCGGTCTCCTACTATGGTAGGGGAGGCGTGGGGGGCAAATATTATTTCCGCGCCTTTCAGCGATAATATGGCGGAAACCTCCGGAAAATGCAGGTCCCAGCAAATTTGCACGCCGAACATAGCTTTTTCTGTGTTGAATACTGGTAGATCCTCTCCCTGCGAAAAATAGGGCTTCTCGCTTTTTCCCAGGTGCGTTTTGCGGTAAGCCTCTACCTTTCCGTCGGGAAACGCCAGCAATTGCGTAATATAGGGCTTGCCCTGAGAAGATTTCTCTGCAAGCCCCGCCATTATGATTACTCCCTCTTCCCTGGACAGGCGGCTGATGGCCCGGGAGTTTTCCCCGGGAACGGACTCCGCCAGGGGAGGCGTTTTTTCACGGTGATACCCCTGCACGCAAAGCTCCGGAAAGCATATGGCATCTACCTTTTGTCGTGCTGCGTTCCTGGTGAAATTACAT
>CBEULQ010000352.1:0-3786 GCA_965543975.1 uncultured Desulfocucumis sp.
TTAAGGTAGTAATACACAGCCTTGAAGATAAAGAAGATGAAATAAGATGTACAATGAGCAACATATAGAAAAAAGGGGCATGCTATTGTTACATCCATTGCTATCCGTGTAAATTAAAACCGAACGATATAAGAGCGGGGTGGTTTTGAAGTGGAAAGCGCCGGGAGCAATAATAGGGGAGAGCGTTACGAACTGGCTACCTTTGCCGGAGGGTGTTTTTGGTGCATGGTGGCGCCCTTTGAAGGACTGGAGGGAGTCACCAGGGTGGTATCCGGTTACATGGGGGGGGATAAGGAGTGCCCCACTTATGAAGAGGTTTGTTCCGGCGCCACGGGCCATTATGAAGTGGTTCAGATTAGTTTTAATCCGTCTGTTTTACCGTATGAAAAGCTGCTGGAGGTTTTCTGGCGGCAAATTGATCCAACCGATGAGGGGGGCCAGTTTTACGACCGGGGGGAGTCCTATCGAACCGCTATTTTCTATCATAATGAACAACAAAGGCTAAAGGCGGAAACATCCAAAAGAGATCTCAATGAAAGCGGGCGGTTTGACATGCCCGTTGCAACGCAGATTCTTCCGGCTTCTACGTTTTATCCGGCGGAAGAATACCATCAGGATTACCACAGGAAGAATCCTCCCCATTATACCCGTTACCGCATGGGCTCGGGACGCGACGCCTTCATCGAAAAATACTGGGAGAAAGAAAAAGAAAATAGGATAGAAAGATTAAAAAGGAAGTTGACCGGGCTGCAGTATGAAGTAACCCAAAAGAATGCCACGGAACCGCCTTTTGGGAATGAATACTGGGACAACAAAGCCGAAGGCATATACGTTGATATCGTTTCCGGCGAACCGCTTTTCAGTTCAAAAGATAAATTTGACTCGGGCTGCGGCTGGCCAAGCTTTACCGGTCCGATTCAGCAGGAAAGTATTATTGAGAAGAAAGATTTGAGCCACGGCATGGTTCGTACCGAAGTCCGAAGTCAAGAAGCGGATTCGCACCTGGGTCATGTTTTCAACGACGGGCCGGCCCCCACCGGTTTGCGTTACTGTATCAATTCTGCCGCTCTGCGATTTATCCCGAAGGAGGACCTTGAAAGAGAAGGCTACGCAAAATATAGAAGCCTGTTTCACTAAAAGGCGGCCTGTTAGCTGAAGGAAGCCAGTGGTACAGAATTATACCGTACCGGTGTATTTTTGCCAGACCCGTAGAGAGCAGCTTGCTGCATGGAGTGGTACAGCCGGGTACCATTTTTATGGTTTTATTCCCAACTATCAACTCAGCCCGTTTTACTGTTAAAGAAAATCATACCGATTATTTACTTTAATTCCGGGCATTTAGATGATTTTTGGTCCACTTTTATAATGTGGCAACGTTTTTGCTTAGTCAATTAATTTAATAAAATTAAATTAATTGTTCAGAAGGAGGAGTCGGGCATGTCTATGGAGAGTATTGATCCGCAAAGAATAGCTGCCGATTGGAAAACTATGATTTTAATCTCCCACGACTTCTTTCATAAATGGCGTCAGACTGTTATTGAAGCGTATGGGGAGGAAGCCGCCGAAAAATTAACCCTTCGGTTCTGGGAACTGGTGGGGGCGGGTACTGCCGAGAGTTATCTGAAAAAAGGGAAAATTAACACGGATGATGTGGAACAGGTTGTCAAGGGCGCTGCCCGGAGTAGTGAAATTATGGGAGAAAAAGTACATGTGGAAAATGACGGGGAGTTCTTTTATCTTGTACATGACCAGTGTCCCTGGATTAACTCCTATAAGGCCGCAGGCGCACCGGGACAATGCGAGCCAGGGTGCAGCAGATGGTTTGAGGCAACAGTGGCGGCATTGTCCCCGGACCTGCATGTTGAGACCACAAGTTCACTAGCTTTAGGTCATGACAAGTGTGTCAGAAAATTTTGGAAAAAATAGATAAAGAGGGCTGAGGCGTTTTCGAAAAATTGAAAAAAGGATACTTAGAGGGGTTTAAAAATGAGGTACGCAGAGACAGGGTATAATTTAGAAGTTGATTTATCGCGGGGAAATATTGAGCGGGTGGAAACAGAACCAAGATTGACCGAAATTCATCTTGGCGGCAATGGTACTGCCGCCAAGATGATATGGGATAGGGTGCCTCCTGAAGTAGAGGCCTTTTCTCCCGGCAATCTACTCATATTCAGCGCTGGCCTGTTAGTCGGTACACCTGTGCCCGGTTGCAACCGTACCATGGTCGATACCATTTCTCCCCAGACAAATTTTTTTTCACATTCAATATTTGGAGGGTATTTTGGACCGGAGCTAAAACATGCCGGTTACGACAAAATAGCCATTCGCGGCAAAGCCCCAAGTCTGGTTTATTTGTGGATAAATAATGACAAAGTAGAAATACGTGATGCCGCCCATCTTAAGGGGAAAGGCGCTCAGGAAACCGCAGTAATCATTAAAGAGGAGTTAAAAGATCCTAGGATTCAGGTGGCCGCCATCGGCTTGGCCGGCGAAAACAGGCTTTATATGGCCAGCATCGAGCACTCCAACGCCAGCGCCGCGCGTGGGGTAGGCCCGGTTATGGGGGATAAAAGGTTGAAGGCCATCGCCGTTCGTGGCACAAAAGACTTTTATGTTGCCAATCCGGAAGAACTTTTCAAGTTATGCCTGAGCCACAGTCAGGATATGCAAGCCAGCCCGTTTGTCGGGGACCTGATGGCCATAGAGTGGAATGACGCGTTTCACCATGACAATTTCTCCTGGGGCAATGCCCGTGTGCGGAGAAGGGGTTTTTGGAACCAGGAACTGGAAAATAGATGGAAGGATTACACCCTGAAGATTCGTGACCGGTTACAAGGTTGCTATAACTGTCCTAAGAACTGCCATCTTGTGGTTAAACCCCCCGGACGGCAAAGATACATGTTGAAATGCTTCGGAAAAGGTACCTGGCATATGGCGGCCTTTAAAGAAATAGACTTTACTTTTGACATACTGGCTCTTAGTCAGGAGTACGGTGTGGACAGCTACGCAGCACCACAAGCTATAGCCTTCGCCATTGAGCTTTACGAAGCCGGCATTTTAACCGACAAAGATCTGCCTGATTTTCCCGCAGACAGCGGGGATAGATTTTATTATCTTCTTGAAAAGCTTGTCCGGCGAGAAGGGGTCGGAGATGCCTTAGCCAACGGTGTTTATCGGGCAGCCCGCCAGATTGGTAATGGCGCGGAAGAATATGACCATAATACAATTAAAAAATTTGAGCAGGTACCGGTTAAGCTGGGGAAAGTCAACTACCCTTATTATCTGATGTATTGCACCAGTGATAAGATGG
This sequence comes from uncultured Desulfocucumis sp., assembly GCA_965543975.1. GTDB lineage: Bacteria > Bacillota > Desulfotomaculia > Desulfotomaculales > Desulfocucumaceae > Desulfocucumis. Next base: position 3,311 of record CBEULQ010000352.1, read on the forward strand.
CCATTAATCAGACCGAGGGATCCTTTCCGCAAGATCCCATTGCTGAAGTTGCGGAGAGAGAAAAGTTTGCAGATGAATGGGTATCAGCTCCCGAGAGGTTTAGAAGGTACTTTATGGAGTGGGAGCCACGTACAAATCCATCTGTGGAAGCGTCAATTAACATTTGTGACTGGAACGAGACCATGCACTACGTTGATGACGCCACTGGCCTGTGCGCCTTTTGTTCGTCATTTAGAGGCCAGTTTGGCGGCGGCACCGCATATCACATTTATAATATACCAACCTTCATCAACCTGGCCACCGGGATGAATATTGATGCCGACGACCTATGGCAAATAGCCAGAAGGAACCGGAATTTGGTCAGGGCCATTAACGTCAGCAGAGGCTTAAGAAGAGCTGATGAGAAGCCGCCTAAAGACCACTGGAAGATAAGGGAGCCTGAAAAAGAGCGTGAGCTTCTTGACGAGTATTATAAA
>CBEULQ010000353.1:0-3781 GCA_965543975.1 uncultured Desulfocucumis sp.
GAGCCTGGCTTTGAGGTCGGAGGAATGTCCCCAACTTATGAAAGGGGACACACCTCTATTTGGAGCCTGGCTTTGAGGTCGGAGGAATGTCCCCAACTTATGAAAGGGGACACACCTTCAGTATTGGTTGAACTCCTTATTTTTTAATAATTTCGAGAAGGAATGTCCCCAACTTATGAAAGGGAGGTACCTTTATTTCAGAAGTCAGAGTATATCCGGTCTCTGACATCCGAAGGCCGACTTCCGTTGAGGAAGGAATGTCACTAAAACTTATGCCGCTTAGGGGGTTGATGCTTTGGAAGTTATGATTCACAATACAAAATTAATATTTCTTCGGGGAGACATAACGGAACAGGATACGGAGGCAATCGTTAATGCCGCCAATTCGGGTCTGCTGGGCGGTGGAGGAGTGGATGGAGCCATCCACCGGGCCGGTGGACCGCAAATACTGGAAGAATGTAAGCAGATCAGGTCTACTAAAGGAACCTGCCCCGCCGGTCAGGCTGTTATTACCGGTGCTGGACGACTTAAGGCAAATTATGTAATTCATACGGTGGGGCCTATCTGGTCGGGGGGCGATGGCGGGGAGGATGAATTGCTAAAGCAGGCTTATACCAGCAGCCTTAAACTGGCGGTGGAAAATGGTATTAAAACAATCTCCTTTCCCTCTATCAGCACCGGAGCCTATCGGTTTCCCTTGGACAGGGCGGCAGCAATAGCGGTAAAAGCCGTTTGTGAGTTTGTTAAAGAAAGGGCTGCTATTGATGAAGTCAGGTTTGTTCTTTTCAGTGATGAAATTCTGAAAACCTATGAGCAGGCCTGGGAAAAATTGAATTGCGACGGTGCTGAGTAGGAATATATTGGGCAAATGGTTAAAATCCTTTGCCCTTATATATTTGCTTTACTTTTTGAAACAATATGGTATTGTACTGTTTAAAGGATTAGTTTGTTGGTTTGTCGAATATTTATTGAATATCAGAATATTTAGGATATTTTATCTGTGGAGGATGACTTTTCTTGAATAGGGATTTGTTCCTGGGTGTTGCCATAAGGTGGTTGCCACTTAACGCAGCCGCACTGGGTGCGATTGTATGGCTGCAATTACCCGGTAATGTTACGGGTCTGGTAATGCTGGGCACCAGTCTTATTTCTGCGTTATTATTAATCATTTATTTGAAACAGAGCTGCAGGATGGGGCAGTTGGAGGAACACCCAATGGAGCCGACCCTGCGTATAGCCAACGAGACTCTTCCTTATCTCAGGCAAGGGCTGAATATGGAAACCGCCAGTAAAACAGCCGAAATTATTCAGAAACTTACAGACATGGCGGCTGTGGCCATAACCGACCGGGAAAGGGTTCTGGCATATATCGGTGCGGGGTCGGATCACCATCAGGCGGGGGGACCCATACTGACGGATGCCACCAAGACGGTTCTGGCCACGGGTGAATTGAAAATAATTCAGAGCAGGTACGGCTTAAGTTGTCCACAGAAAAATTGTCCCCTTGAATCCGCTGTAATTGCACCCCTGAAACTGAAGGGTGAAGTGGCGGGTACTGTAAAACTTTATCAAACCAGACAGGAGGATGTATCTCCCAGTGTGGTGAAGCTAGTAGAGGGAGTTGCTCAACTACTGAGCCTGCAGATGGAATTGGCGCAACTGGACAGGCAGGCTCAACTTGTAACCAAGGCGGAACTTGATGCGCTGCAGTCGCAGATAAATCCGCACTTTTTATTCAACACCCTGAATACAATTATTATGTTTAGCCGTACCAACCCGGAAACAGCCCGGAGACTGTTGATACGGCTGGCGGCATTTTTCCGCCACGCTTTAAAAAGACACGGCCATTTCAACTCTTTAAGAGAGGAGATTGAATACCTGAACACCTATATTATTTTGGAAAAGGCCAGGTTCCGGGATAAAATCAAAATAATCAGGGAGTTGGATGAAAACCTTTATGATTATCAGGTACCTGTTTTGACTATACAGCCTCTGGTGGAAAACGCAATTAAGCATGGTATCCAGCCCAAGGAGGGTCAGGGTAGTGTATGGATAAGGGCTTTTTTGGAGGAAGAGGAAGAGATATTCTTTGAAATAAGGGACAACGGCGTGGGTATTCCGCCTGAAAAATTGCCCCTGGTGCTGAAGCCCGGCTTCGGATCCGGAAACGGCGTGGGTATGTCCAATGTTCATGAAAGGCTTAAAGGGTTATTTGGTGATGAATACGGGCTGAAGATAGAAAGCACGTCCGGGCAGGGGACATCAATTCAATTCAGAATACCGCTGGTCTGTAAACCATCTGACAAGGAGGTTAACTGGAAAAGATGAAACTGAAAGCGCTTATAGTAGACGATGAATATCCGGCCAGACAGGAATTGCGTTTTGCGCTGAGCAGTTTTGACAATATTGAGATAGTGGGCGAGGCTGCCAATGCCCAGGAGGCACTGGCTTTAATCAAAGCCCTGGACTATCAGGTGCTTTTCCTGGATATTTCTATGCCGGGCATGACCGGTCTGGAACTGGGCACGGCCATACAGGAGCTCCCAAGGCAGCCGCATATTATTTTCGTTACCGCCTACGACGAGTATGCGGTTCAGGCCTTTGAGGTCAATGCTGTGGACTATCTGTTAAAACCGGTGGAGCATGGAAGATTAAAAAAGGCCATCGACAAGGTGGTGAAGATAACCCAGGAGAGTGCTGCAGGGGCTGATTCTGCCGCGGCAGCCCAGGATATTGCCGTTCCCGAGGCTGACCTGCGGTCTGCAGGGACACCCGCCGGTCAGGGTCAGATTAAAATTGACCGTATTCCCGCTGAAAAACAGGGCAAAACAGTGCTGGTGGCGGAGTCTGATATATTCTTCGCCTTTACCGAACAGGATTATATATATATCAAAACATTTTCAGACAAACTGTTTACCAGATTTACCCTTAAGGAACTGGAAGCCAGGCTGAACTCTTCTATTTTTTTCAGAACCCACCGCTGCTATCTGGTAAATCTGCACAAGGTTAAAGAGATAGTCCCATTTTTCAACGGTACCTATAATTTGGTGGTGGAGGATAAGGAAAACAGCGAAGTTCCGGTAAGTAGGGCACAGGCCAAAAAGCTCAGAAAAATTCTGGGTTTCTAGGTGAACGGCCTCCTAGTAGAATGTTGAAAAAGCGCATGATGGGCTTGGTAAGCTGACTACCGGCGAATGAGTTGCCGGGATTTTAGGCTATTTAAATGATGTATAATAAACCCTCCAATATGTTACACTACTGGCATGAAATGTATTAGGGGTGGTTAATTTGCAGGTTGTCTGGGATATGCTCAGCGATAAGAAGATAATGTCGCTGCTGGGAGATGTCAACCGCAAGCTGGACGAAGACGTAACCCGGCTGATGCTCATAGAAATGTTCAGCCGGCTGAAAATGGTGGAAGAGGAGAATCTTGCCCTGAGAGTTCTGCTGATGGAGGAGGATCTGGTGGACGAAAAGCTTTACCATGTAACCCGTAAAGCCGTCAAGGATTTCCTCAATAAAAAGGATAGCCAGCGTGCCCAGGAAAGCGAGTTTTTTGCCAGGTCAGGTGTTTCATTTCCCCAATGGGTTAATTTTAAATTGACCGGCAGATTCGAAAATAATAACGATCTGCAGGCGCAATAGAAGGTATCTTAGCTGCTCTAAAGAATCGGAATAGGATTAATGATAAGAAACTGCCTGGCAGGGGCAGTTTTTTTTATAGGTCAGGGGACACTCCTCTGAAAAAGGTTAGGGGACACACCTCTGAAAAAGGTTAGGG
>CBEULQ010000354.1:0-3780 GCA_965543975.1 uncultured Desulfocucumis sp.
GACCTCTCCCTTTACCGAGGTTGTTGAGCCGGTTATTTCAATCCTGGTGACCTTATTATCACTATTCAGGGTAAGCTCTACATCCATTCCCAAATCAATATAGCTCAGGCTCCGGCTTCTGCCGTCCTCCTTCACCGTTACGCTATCCAAAAGGTTATAGGAAACCTCGCTGCCGTTGCTTTTCTCTATCTCTATCTTCTTGGTTCCGGATGTTTTGATGTATATAACCTCACCCTTCACGGCGGTTGCATCCTTAATTTCTATCTTGCTTACTTCTTTTGCGCTGTTTAGTGTCAGTTCAACATCCATGCCCTCATCCACATCGTCAATGTCCTTTGTAATGCCTTTCTCCTTCACCGTTACGCTGACTGCAAGGTAGTAGGTATGGCTGTCCCCGTCATTGTCCTCTATGGTTATCTTTTTAGTTCCGCTGGTTTTTATATCTTTTACGATTCCTTCCAGATCCCCGGTGTCTTCCCCTAATTTCATGGCTGTGACCTCATTATTTGCGCCGAGGGTGAGTTCAACGTTCATTTCCTGTTCGACATCCTCAATATCAGCCCTATCTCCATCTTCATCCCGGATGTCCACGCTTTTGCCCAGGTTGTAAACCAAATCCCTGTCATCGTCATCGGTGATATTGATGGACTGGGAGCTTATACTTTTTACCTCACCGAACACTTTGCGTGAACCGCTCAGCACCTTTACGCCTGTAACCTTGGAGCCGGACCTGACCAGTTCCACGAAGGAACCCTTTTGAATAGCCCCATAACTGGTGGCATTTCCGGTGAAACTGACATTGGCGATGTTGCAGCTTTCAACGGACCCGTCGGAGAGGCGCACCGAGAAATAATCCCAGTATTTGTTTACCACATAGCCCCTGTTGCCGGAATAAGACAGGGAATCACCACTGGCCGTGGTTGTAGTGAAGGATGTTGTGGACTGCCCGGATGCAGACGTGCTTCCGTTGTACGCTATAAATATGCAGCCGCCCGAACCGTCCAGGGTGATTCTGACGTCTTCACCGGCTTTGATGGTGTCCAGCGTTACTATTTTTCCGTTTCTGTACACTGTATAAGAAGCAGCAAGAGGGTATGTGCCGCTGCCGGAAGATGCCTGCAAGGATATTTTTTTGTTTATCCAATCAGCGGATGTGAGTTTTCCCATCAGGTATTTCCCTGTGGGGGAATTAATCTTCTTATCTTTCATCATCCGTGCCAGTATTGAGGCCATTTCGGCCCTGGTCAGGGGTTTATCAGGCTCGAAAAGGTTACCCGGCAAGCCGGTGATAATTCCCGCATCCACCACTCCGGCAACCAGGTCCCTGGATGTCGACGGTATTTTATTAATATCGGCAAATTTCAACCCTGCGCCGTTCCCCTTTAGGTTGAGAGCCCGTCCCAGCCAAACCGCCACCTCTACCCTGGGCGCCGGCGCATTAAATTTTATGTTGGGGATATCATTCCTGCTGATCAATTGTCTGGCAGCGGCCAACGCCACGTGACCCCTGAAATTTTTCCACAAATCGGGAGGAAAGGATATCCCGGAGGTGGAAACTCCGCTTAACTGGCTGTCCCAACCCATGGCGCGGTTAATCAGCACCAGTGCTTCAACCCTGCTCAGGGACTGGCCCGGTTTGAAAACATTCCCGGGGTAACCGCTAATCAACCCGTTCAGCTTGCACTCAATTATTGATTCAGCGGCCCAGTGCCCCGCAGTGTCCGAAAACTCCAATGACTGATTACCATACACAGGAACGCATGCAGGCGCTACAACAAAAGCGAACAGCAAAACAACAAACAGCAGGTTCTTTACTCTCATTTGTGCCTCCTTTGTAGAATTCACATTTTTCCTAACTATATAATAAATGGACGAATTCATTCAATCATTGTTCGCAAAAAAAACAAAATAATGACATAAAAGCCCTCACCGCCAAGGGTAAGGACTTTTAAGTCATTATTTATGATTTTCATTTACTCCACAGTAATGGTTTCGGACTGGCTGTCATAATTCACTTTGGCTCCCAGGCTCTCGGAAACAAAGCGCAGTGGAACCATGGTCCTGCCGTTAACCACGGTGGCGGGAACGTCCATTTTAACGTTTTTTCCATTCACTACGGCGCTGTTTTTGTTAATCTGGAGATTTACGTTAATGCCGCCGTTTACAATATTAACCTTTTGGTTTTTGGCGTCGTAATTTACCCTGGCCCCCATGGTCTCGGATATGGCCCTGATGGGTACCAGTGTAACGGCCTCCTTTTGGTAACAGTCTTATATGACGGTGTAAATGGAATATATGTGACATCCTCCCCTGAATAAATTCAGGGTCATCCTGGGAATACCAGAATGACATTAAGCAGGTACGCACATCATATGTCCGTTAAAACGAACCACGAGCGCAGGGGAAGTCACATCCCCACTACTCCTTTTCAGGGGAGATACGTTGTATGTGTTGAAAAACAGATTTGCAGCACCGTTAATATCGGCGTTTTCGGCATAGCCGCATTTGCATGTGTAAAACCCCCGGTGCTTGCGGTTAGATTTACTGATCATACCACAGTTATGGCAAGTTTGGCTGGTATAGGCTTCCGATTCCCGCCGGACGGTTATGCCTGCATCTTCGGCTTTATACCGGATAAAGTCCGTTAGCCGGGCAAATGGCCAGGCGTGCAGCCGCTGATTAACCTTTTTCCCGTAATCAATTTCTTCACGGATATTGGTTAGCTGACCTATAATGATTTCTTTTACGCCTTTAGCCTTACAAAGGTTAACAAAGTGCCGGGATACCTGGTGCAGGTAATTAGCTGTCCAGTTAGATTCATTGCGGCATATCTGCCAATACCTTTTGGACATATGCGGGTTCTCTTTTGATGGTGGCTTAACCTTTGACCGCACTTTCTGCCAGTACCGGCGTACTGCTTTTAGCAGCCTGCCGGAGTAGATAACCTTGGTGCCATCAGAGAATACAGCGGATATTAGGTTAGTTTCGCCCAGGTCAACTGCAGCAGTAAGACCATACTCTACGGGTCTAGCTTCTGGCGATTCAACTACCAGGTGGGCTTTAAGCCCAATTCTCTTATCGTAGGTAATTGTAACGCCTTTAAGTTTAACCTGAGATAAGTCAACATCATTACGGTGGGCTATCGCAAAAGAGAGCGCCTTTACTCCATCCTGTCGAGAATTGCCCAGGCTTAGAGTAAGGGTATTATCCTGGAGTTTGAAACCACTTTGCAGGTATTTCAATGGGCTTAGAACATTCTTTCTGCGAAACTTGGGCGAGTTGTGCCGGGTATGGCCGTTTTTCCTTAAAGCAAAAAACGATTTATAAGCGCCAATCACTTCGTCCCGGGTGGATTGTACTGCAAGGGAGTAGTACTCTTTGGCTTTTGGCAGGAGTTTTAGGGTACGGTTAAGGTTTCTTCGGGAGACTTTACTCTTGCCGGTAGCCTGGAATTCTTCCCGCAGGTGCCATAAAAGGCCGTTGTAAACTTTTGTTGCTGATAGCATGGCATCTTTCATTATATCGATTGTACTGCTGTCCGGGTTTATCTTGGCAACGATAACTCTTACAGACAATATGAATCACCTCCATTCTTATAGGCTTATTTTCCATAATAGCACAAGAACGGATGTTTGGGTAGTAACCAGCCCTGTATCCCCCATTTAAAAATAGGGGGATTAGGCTGTGTTTTATTCTAAAATTTAAACAAAATGTAAATTATGGTCTGATGAAGTCAAAAAAATAAGCGCCGGCTTTTAGCCGGCGCTCGGGTTACGTTCA
>CBEULQ010000355.1:0-3772 GCA_965543975.1 uncultured Desulfocucumis sp.
TGGTTGTGGCCGAGCCGCGCGAGTTACAGCGCACCGACGACCCGGCGCGCTGGAGCCATATCCGCATCGCCACCAAATACCCCGCGATTACCCGGGCGCATTTCGCGGCGCGCGGCGTGCAGGCCGAATGCATCAAGCTGAGCGGCGCCATGGCCAGGAGTTCCGCGGTGTGAAGCACCTTTTTCCCAAGCCGTTCCTGGGCGATTCCGTCCTCCAACTGCATCCGGCAGGCTCCGCAGCCTGTGACCACCATGTCTGCCCCGGTACCGGCGATATCCGCCAGCTTGTGTTTCAATATGCCGTAGGAAACGTCATAATGGCTCAGGCTGAACGACCCCGCGTTCCCGCAGCACCGGGAGGGCTCTTTTAAAGGGGAGAAATTCAGGCCGGGTATGCTGCGGATTATTTCCAGCGGCTCAGCGGTAACACCCAGGCCCCGCCCCAGATGGCAAGGTTCATGGTAAGTAACGTTTATATTTAAATCTTGCAGCTGTTGGCGGTCAAAGGGCGCTATGCTGCAGGCAAATTGAGCTATGTCGTAAGTTTTTGCGGCCAGATTTCTGGCCTTTTGGGCATAACCGGGCACGCCGTCCAGAAGGTCCACGTATTTTTTCTTGAAGGATTCGCCGCAGGTGCCGCAAGCCACCACCAGTGCGTCAATATCCAGCCCGGAGAAAAGGTCTACGTGGGAGCGGGCCATGGCTTCCGCCTCTTCCACGGCGCCGTTTAAAAGGAGCGGGGCGCCGCAGCAGTGCTGCATTTTGGGAACAAGCACCGAGACATCGCTATTTTGCAGCACATCCAGCACGGCCCGTCCGGCAGAGGGATATACGTAATTGATGAGGCAGCCGGTGAAAAAAGCCACTTTCCTCGGGGCGCCGGGCACCGGCAATGATTCTTGCACTTCATCCCGGAAAGCCCTTAACTTCAGGTCCGGCACCACCCTCCGGAATTCCAGGCCGATGGGAAAGCGGGACTGCAGGCCACCCTCCGGATGGTGTTTGAAAAACAGGTTTTTTGCCGTGGCTGCGGTTTTGAAGCCCAGATCCAGAAAAGGCTGGTTCCTTAAAGTGGCAGCCATTATTTTTTTAAAAGTTGGCAGGCCTCCCTCCCGGACCATGGCCGCCCTGGCGGCTAAAAAAATTTTATCGATTTTCACGCCGCAGGGGCAGGTTGCATTGCAGGCGTAACAGGTCAGGCATTCGAAACGTTCGGCCAGGGTGGGGGAATACTGCAGTTCGCCCTTCAGCACCGCTTTGGCCAATCTGATACGGCCCCGGGCCACAGAGGCCTCGGCGCCGGTTTCCCGGTAATAGGGGCATGTCGCCTGGCAGTTGCCGCAGCGCATGCAATTGGCTATTTCATCTTCAACGGCGGACATTTGGTAATAGTGGTTCACCTTTATTCCCCCTTGCAGCTGACGAATTTGCCGGGATTCAACAGGCACCCCGGGTCCAGGGCCTCTTTTATTCGTTGCAGCACCTGGACACCCTTTTCACCGATTTCCCGGGGCAGGTAGCGCGCTTTGGCCATTCCTATGCCGTGTTCGCCGCTCAGGGTGCCTCCCAGGGACAGGGCGACTTTAAATATTTCGTCCACCGCCTGGTGCACCCGCTCCATTTCCTCGCTGTCCCTGGCGTCGGTCAGTATGGTGGGGTGAAGGTTGCCGTCCCCGGCGTGGCCGAAGGTGCCGATGGTCAAATTGTAACGCCGGCCGATATCCTGTACCGCCAGCAGCATGTCGGTAATTTTGCTGCGGGGCACGGTGGCGTCCTCCAGGATGGTGGTGGGGCGCAGTTGAGCCAGGGCGGGCAATGCTGCCCGCCGGGCCGCCCAGAGTTTATCACGCTCCCGGTCGTCTGCCGCTGCCCTTACCGTGCCGCCGTGGCGGGCGATAACCTCCCGCACGGTTTCCGCCTCCCGCCGCACCACTTCGGGGATTCCGTCCACTTCCACCAGCAGCACCGCCTCCGCATCTGTGGGCAGTCCCACATGAGCGTGGTTTTCCACGGTCTGCATGGTTATCCTGTCCATAATCTCCATGGTGGCCGGGATGACTTTGTTTCGCACGATATCTGTTATGGCGTTGCCGGCTGAGGACAGTTCGGAAAATAAGGCAAACATGGTTTCCCGGGTTTCCGGGGCAGGGATAAGACGTACGATAATTTCTGTGATGATGCCCAGGGTTCCCTCTGAACCGGTGAACAGCCGGACCATGTCGTAGGCGGTGACATTCTTTACCGTTTTGCCGCCGAACCGGACCACATCTCCGTCGGCCAGCACCACTTCCAAGCCCATCACGTAGTCCCTGGTTACCCCATATTTCAACCCCCGTAAGCCCCCCGAGCACTCGGCCACGCTGCCTCCCATGGTGGCGGTGGCCATTGATCCGGGGTCCGGGGGATAGATGAGGCCGTGAGCGGCCACGGCGGTATTCAGGCTTTGGATTATCACTCCCGGCTGCACTGTGGCCGTGAGATTTTCCGGGTCTATATCTATAATTTGGTTCATTTTTAATAAAGACAGTACGATGCCTCCCCGTACCGGCACAGTGCCTCCACTCAGGTTTGTACCCGAGCCCCGCGGGTAGACAGGCAATTTATGCTGGTTGGCAAACTTTACCACCTCTGACACCTGCTTTGTGGATGCGGGAGTCACCAGCACCTCGGGAAGGTGTTCCGGCAGGTCGGCCGTGGCATCGAAGGAATAACACAAAAGGTCTTCTTTGGTGGTGACCACGTTTTCTTTCCCGAGAATATTGATCAGTTTATGAATGACTTCTTGCAGAGACAAACTATCATCTCCTCCTTTTTCCATTAGTTAATGGTCTGACCACCAAACCATCTGACTATAGCATAATTATTTTCATTTTTCGTGACGATGTCAATATAAAAATTTGAATAATTACTTTATTAGAAAAAATTTTGTAATTGAGATTAATAAGACAAAAAATTTTTCCCTATTGCAAAAATAATCTACTTGAATATAATTAAACCAAATTAACTGGTCAGACCATAAGGCCATCAGCCAATAAAGCCAGGGAGGTGCAATATGAATATTGTAGTGCTTTTGAAACAGGTTCCAGCCACGGATAATGTGAAAATGGATCCTGAAACAGGGGTGATGATCAGAACAGGTAAAGACAACATAATCAATCCCCTGGACGAAAACGCTTTGGAAGAAGCAATCAGAATTAAAAACCTTAATGAAGGGGTGCGGGTAACCGCCGTCACCATGGGCCCGGAGTCGGCCAAAAAGGTTCTCAAGGAAGCTGTGGCCATGGGCGCCGATGCCGGAATTCTCCTTTCGGGCAAGGCTTTTGCCGGATCGGATACCATTGCCACAGCCAAGGTGTTGGCCGCTGCCATTCAAAAAGTAGGACAGGTAGATCTGGTTTTATGCGGTGAAAGAGCTACGGACGGTGAAACAGGTCAAACCGGGGCTATGGTAGCCACCATGCTGGATATCCCGTTGCAAACCTATGTAAGCAAAGTGGATCTTAAAGACCAAACAGTGGAAATCATCAGAACAGTTGAAGACGGCTATGAAAGGGTGGAGGTTCCTTTCCCCGTACTTATCAGTGTGGTAAAGGATATCAACCAGCCCGGTTTTCCGACCCTGCAGGGCAAACTTAAAGCCAGGGGCGTGGATATCTCCGTCTGGGGGCCGGATGAGTTGGGTCTGGTCAATGAGGAATTGGGCTTAAAAGGTTCACCCACCAGGGTGGTAAAGATTTTCAGCCCCAAACTTTCCAGGGACACCATTATGCGTA
>CBEULQ010000356.1:0-3766 GCA_965543975.1 uncultured Desulfocucumis sp.
GTTATTGTCTTTTGCAATTCGTTACTGTAGTTAATTTTCAGGATAGGGTTTCGAGTTTACAGCCTGTTAATCCCCGACCTTCGAGGACGGGGTCTTACAGGCTGTTAACGAGATAAATGTTGGAGGGGAGAAGTCGGAATCGAACCGGACTCCCAACTGTATTCCAGACAGGCCAGCGGGTTTGCAGCCCGTGGGAGGGACCACCCCCTTTCTCCCCACTGATAATATACAGTAATTGTGCAGATATATAAATAGTTTATGATATATATAAAATATTTCAATGCGATTGCCGCTGATAATTGATTTTAATTATTTAATGCTATTTAGGGCTGGGATAAAATTGGCTAAGGCCATTTTCTATAACTGCTTCAGAACTCCTTAACATGAAACCGGTCAGGAGGCTTTATATATGAATATCTTCCGGCAGGAGACAGACGTACTGGTTATCGGCGGCGGGCTCGCGGGTTTGTGTGCTGCCCTGTGGGCCCGGGAAAGCGGATGCCGGGTCACTATAGCGGCCAAGGGCAGGGTGGGGCGCAGCGGCAATACCATTATGGCCCGCAACAGCATGGCGGCGGTGATGGAACGGGAGCGCGGTGAAGCCCCGGTGCAAAAACATATTGAAGATACCATGGCCGGCGGAGCATATCTAAACGATCAGAATCTGGTACATATATTGGCCAGGAGTGCCCGGAAGACTATACTGTGGCTGGCGGATTGCGGTGTACCGTTTCGCCGGGAAAACGGCGCTTTTCTGTTCAAAGGCTCGCCGGGGCACTCGGAGGAAAGGATTTTGACTGTGGACTGGAGCGCCCTGGGGCAGTCCCGCACCACCGGCATGGCCCTGACTTTGCCTTTGCTTGGACGGGGGACGGATTCCGGTGTGGAGGTAATGGAAAATCTGCTGGTTACCGGCCTGATTGTAAAGGAGGGCCGGGTGGCCGGGGCGTTCGGCTTCCACCGGGGGGAGACCGGGTTTGCGGTCATCGGCTGCCGTGCCGTGGTATTGGCCTGCGGCGGGGCTGGGCGGCTGTATCCCCTGACCACCAACACGGCGGATGTCACAGGTGACGGCTATGCCCTGGCGTATCTGGCAGGCGCGAAATTGAGGGACATGGAATTTATTCAGTTTTTGCCTACGATGTCCCTGGAGTCACCACGCCTGGCGATCTCCAATTCTCCTTTCTCTGCCGGGGCGGTGCTGCGGAACCGGCACGGAGAAGATTTCATGCTCCGCTATTCCCCCCAGGGGTGCATGGCCACCAGGGACGTTATGGCCCGGGCAATTTTTACCGAAGTGAATACGGGAAGAGCTACCGGCCGGGGCGGGGTGTACATGGATTTTGGCGGCGTCCCGCCGGAGGTTATGGACCGCAAGTACGCGGATATCAAGGAATACCTGCGGGGCCGGACGACAGTGGAGGTTGCCCCGGCGGCTCACTTCACCATGGGCGGGGTGCTCATCGACGGCAACTGCCGCACTAGCGTGCCCGGCCTGTACGCTTGCGGCGAAACGGCGGGAGGGGTTCACGGGGCCAACCGGCTGGCAGGCAACGCCCTTACCGAAGCAGCGGTTTTCGGTTTGTTGGCCGGCAGCCGGGCAGCCGGGGAGATGAGTGCAGGCGCTGCCCCAGTGCTGCACGAGGCCGATATTATGAAGATACTTGGGGAGAATAAGGTAACATCCGTCATTTTGGCCGCCGGAAATACTGGCCGGGGCAATGGGGACGCAAACGGCGGGGATGCGGAGGAGGCGAATACCTTGACCGGGGAACTTCGGGAACTGATGGGCAGCCATGTGGGCCTGGTGCGCTGCCGGGAGGGCTTAATGGAAGCCCGGCACCGGCTGACTGAACTGCAACAACAGCTTGAAAACTGCCGGATTATTCATTACCGGGATCTCCTGGGTTACCACCAGTTAAGGCTTATGCTGATTACGGCCGGTCTGATTACCGAGGCTGCCCTGTTGCGTAAAGAAAGCGTGGGGGCACATTACCGCACGGACTAAAAAAAATGTATTACAAAACCCTGGGAGAACCCCAGGGTTTTTAATCCGCGCAGCACAAATCACCGGCAATGCTCTTTACTATTGCGCCCAGTTTTTATCCCGAGATGTTATACTGCTTTGTTTTATGAACGAAGGTATTTTATTTTTTAATATGTTATTATAACAGTTGGCGGGTAGTCCGGGACCCCAGAAAGGTTAACCCTGTTAATAGATTAATAGCTCATCAAAAAACTGTGAATGGTATAGCGATGCGAGGTGCACTGCCCGCCAAAATAGGATTTATTATCTAATATAACTAGAAGGTGAAAAAGAATGTCAAAACATTCTCCCACATCAACAAATATCTTTCAAAATCGTTTTATTCAAGCCATTATGATATCTGCTGTATTTTTACAAGTGGGAATCTGGATTCGTAATTTTGCAATTTTACTGTTTGTAATGGAGCGAACTAATAATAACCCCTTTGCGGTGTCGCTTATTTCCGTGGCGGAATTCGCCCCCATTTTCCTGTTTTCTATTATCGGCGGGACATTCGCGGACCGCTGGCCGCCAAAGCGTACAATGATATGGTGTGACGTATTGAGCGCCTTGTCAGTGTTCATTGTGCTTTTGACTATTATTTATGGCAGATGGCAGGCTGTATTTTTCGTCACGCTGGTTTCCGCCATACTTTCGCAGTTCTCGCAGCCCTCCGCAATGAAGCTTTTTAAAACCCATTTGCCAGCCGAAAACATTCAGACAGGTATGGCCATGTTTCAAACAATAATGGCCATATTCATGATTATTGGTCCTATACTGGGAACTATGTTATATCAAACCATGGGGATATCTTTTTCAATTGGAGTAGTGGGGGTAGCATTCCTGCTCTCGGCATCATCACTTACTTTTCTGCCGCCGGATAAACAAACAACAATTGTAAGGCCTGATAAAAGTTTCTGGCATGAACTGGCCGAAGGTTTTCGCTATGTTTGGGCCAATAAGGTTTTAAAAACCCTTGGCGGCACTTTTTTTATATGCGGGCTTGCGGTTGGCGTCATACAGCCGCTGGGGATATTTATCGTGGTGGAACGACTTGGACTCCCCAAAGAAAATTTACAATGGCTTATGATGGTAAACGGGGCTGCAATGCTGATAGGAGGGGGCCTGGTGGCGGGCATCGCGAAAAAAATCCTTCCGCAGATGCTGCTTGCGCTGGGTTTGCTAGTCAGTGCTATAACCGTTGCGGGCATAGGACTGTCAACCAGTCTGATATTAACATTGGCGTTGCAATTCTTAAGCGGGCTGTTTTTCCCTTGCATCCACATAGGAGTAAACACACTCATTTTGCAAAGGACGGAGGAAATGATGATAGGCCGCGTAAACGGTGTGCTCACACCCTTGTTTATGGGGGCAATGGCTGGCATGATGGCCATGGCCGGCTGGTTGAAGGTGAAATTATCCCTTGTCACCATGTATGAATTATCGGGCCTTCTGTTTTTTATAGGCATGTTGTTGATGCTGACTCTTTCCGTTAAAAATAAAGAAGCCACCATATAAGGATGGAGTAAGAACACCGGTTATGACCAGGATTAAGGATGAAGCCGGAGGAATAAACTACCGCTTGACCGAAATGAACCAAAGTGATAAAGTTATAACTCCCGGCGGAAAACGCCGGAGAGAAAGCTGGTGAAAAACCGGCCGAGAAAAGCAGGACAAACGGTGGGAAAAACTACCGGTTGACTTAAAGAAAGAAAAGTGATAAATTAATGACTTGCCGGT
>CBEULQ010000357.1:0-3760 GCA_965543975.1 uncultured Desulfocucumis sp.
TTCCTGATAAAGCCAGAAAGACAAAATGCGGTAATGTATAATTCTAATAGAAAAACCCGGCGCAATGTTAAAACATCTCGCCGGGTTTTATAGTGTATAATCTTGAATATAGCTGAATAATAAGGAAAGTGAAACCATGGACATTAATACCTTAAAAACACGGGCACGGGAACTGAAAAAATATATAGGTGTATTATATCTGGCATTTAAACATCCAGAGACTCCCTGGTATGCTAAATTATTGATTGTCATTGTTGTTTCTTACGCGTTAAGCCCTATTGACCTGATACCTGACTTCATACCTATTTTGGGTTATCTTGACGATTTAATCTTATTACCTGCCGGCATTTCCATTGCCATAAAGCTCATACCTAAAAATGTAATAATGGAATGTAAAGAAAATCAGAGCAACTTGTCTAATATAAAACGAAAGGGAATTTATGCCGGCATATTAATTATATTATTTTGGTTAGTAATTGTTTTTTATTTAGGCGGAGTAATATTTTTTAAAACCTAGGAAGACAAGTCCCTGTCCCCCTGTCTTTCCCCTGTCTTTACTGAAAACAGCAAAAGCGCATCTCCGGCTGTAAACCGGCAGATGCGCTTTTTTCATATCCTTATACTAATCCAAATCATACGGCCAGGCCTGCAGGCCGCCCTCCATGAATTTTATATCCTTGAACCCGGCTCCCTCGAAAATGCGCTGGGCCTCGTAACTGCGTATGCCCATGGCGCAAAGCAGCACGATTTCCTTATCCCTGGGGACCTCCTCGATCCTTTCCCTGATATCCCCCAGGGTTACCAGCATTACCCTGGGATCGTCGATGTGTTTGGGGGCAAACTGTTGGGCCGTGCGCACGTCCACAATGAGGAAATCGTCGCCCCGGTCAAGTTTTTTCTTGACATCTTCCGCCGTGAGGGTCTTGGCAATACCCTCCATTTTGTTGCGGACGATGTTGGCGGTATGGTGGGCCAGGTCGATGGGAGTGGAGAAGGGCGGCGCGTAAGCCAGATCCAGTTCCGCCAGTTGATCCACAGTTGCCCCAAAACCAATGGCTGCTGCCGCCACGTCTATGCGCTTTACCACTTCACCGGGTCCAATGCCCTGGGCGCCCAGAATTTTTCGGTTGCTTTCGTCCACAATCAGTTTCATCAGCACCAGGCCGTGGTGGGGGTGGTAATGGGTACGGTCATGGGCCGAGTTCAGCGCGGTAACCACTTTGTAGCCCAGGTCTTTAGCCTGCTGCTCGCCAAGCCCGGTACGTCCCGCGTTCCAGTTCAGCGCCCTCATCACCGCTGTGCCCAGCACTCCCCTGAACTTGGATTTCTGGCCATGGATAATATTGTCCGCGGCAACCCTTCCCTGTCGGTTGGCGTAAGTGGCCATGGGCAGGAACACCTTTTTGCCGGATACCAGATGGGTATTTTCCACGCAGTCGCCCACAGCGTATATGTCAGGGTCGTTGGTCTGGAGATATTCGTTTATTTCAATGGCCCCTGTCTGACCTATGTTCAGCCCGGCCTTTTTGGCCAGCTCCACGTTCGGCCGCACGCCAACGGCCACAATAATCATATCCGCGTCCAATTCTTCCCTGTCGGTGACCACACCTGTTGCCCTGCCGTTTTCATCTCCCTTTAATTTCATCACCTTGTGGCCCAGGCGGAATTCCATTCCCTGCTCCTCCAGCCTCAGCGCCAGCACATCCGCCAGGTCCTTGTCCATCATGCCGGGAAGAATTTGCTCCCTCAACTCCACAACGGTGACAAAAATATTCTTCTCCCGCAAGGCTTCTGCAGCTTCCATGCCAATGAGCCCGGCTCCGATAACCACCGCCTCCTGGACCCCATCAATTTTTTCCTTAACCCTCTGGGCATCCTCGGGGTGATTAAAACGGTACACACCCTCAAGATCGATTCCTTCGATGGGAGGTACAAAGGGTGTAGAACCGGTGGCAATAACCAGTTTGTCATAGGGCAGGCGGGATTCATCCCCGGTATTTACATTGCGCACCAGTACTTCCTTCTTCTCCCTGTCTATATCCACTGCCTCGTTACCGGTAAGTACCTTGACTCCCTTTTCCCGCATGAAATACTTCTCGTCCCGGGCAACCCCGTATGAGGTTTGGAAGAGATGGCTGAATTCCCTGACCGAACCGGCCACATAAAAAGGCATTCCACAACCGGCATAAGATATGTAAGTATCCCGTTCTACAATTGTTATATCTGCAGCAGGATCAAGCCTGCGGGCGCGGGCCGCAGTTTTGGGACCGGCGGCAACCCCGCCGATAATTACTATTTTTTTGTTATCAGTCATTTTTTTACCACCTTTCAAAACAAGATGGGGATATTTTAAAACCATGCTTCTCCTAAGTCAATAGTTTTAGATTAAAACGCCGGGTTTATTAACATGAAAAGATAAAAACAGCACCCGCACGGAGCGCTGTTTATATTTTCTTTTAATAGTGTTTGCCAAATTGCATATCCTGCCGATGATGATTTTTACAAATCATCATCGTTATCCATTCTCCGGCCCACAAGCGGTTCGGGCTCGTCGGCAGCTTCATACCCCTCGTCAGTTACAAACACTACTTCGTCACAATTTGGACAGGTAATCTCCACCACATCATCATCGTCAAGAACATCCTCGTCAAAGCATACTATTTCGCCACACCTGGGGCACTCCGCCTCCATGTATTCGTCGGTGTCGGCACATTCGGCGTCTGTCAGCTCATCATCGTAAATATGATCCTCCAACTGATACAGGTCCTCGTCGATGGTCTCCAGGTAGTCTTCCAGACGGTCATGGGCTTTGCCCAGGTGGTTAACCGTTTCCGCGAATTGATTAAGCACATCGATTATACCGTTTAGGAGCCTTCCCTCCTTGGATTCTCCCTGAATGTCCAAGCCGGCCGACAATCCCTGCAGGTATGCTACCTTGGCCTTCAAGTTTTCCATGAATGTTTACCCCCCTTGGTAGAATAATTTTCCGTGTCTGTGTTTGACTGTTATATTATTTCTCAGCCTTAGGGGTTTTAAACATTTATTTCCTAGGAGCCGTTCCTAAAACTTTCGCCAAAATTATGCCCTCTTCAGATACTGACCGGAGCGGGTGTCAATCTGCAGTATGTCTCCTATATTGATGAAAAAGGGTACCTGCACCACATAGCCGGTTTCCAGGGTAGCCGGCTTTGTCCCGCCGCTGGCGGTGTCACCCTTTATGCCGGGCTCTGTTTCCACCACTTCAAGCTCCACATAGTTCGGCAAGTCAACCCCAATGGTTTTGCCCTGATACATGAGAATTTTAATGGTCATATTTTCCTTTAAAAATTTCACCGCATCGCCAAGCTGCTCACTGGTAAGGGCCATCTGGTCGTAGGATTCCATATCCATAACGTTGTAATCCGTGCCGTCATTATAAAGGTACTGGACCTCCCTGCGGTCTATTCTGGCTCTGGGGATTTTCTCACCTGCGTTGAATGTTCTTTCAACCACGGCGCCGGTACGCATGTTTCTAATTTTGGCCCGGACGAAAGCGGCGCCTTTTCCGGGTTTCACATGCTGAAATTCAACAATCTGATATACGTCCCCTTCGATTTCAATGGTAAGCCCCGTTTTAAAATCATTGGTGGAAATCATGTTATCTCCCCTTTTCTATGCACTTAAGTGTTACAGCCTTTTTAGTATCATTTCCGGCCGTACAAAAAATTTTTCAGTCATCAGCCGCAGACAATTAATCCGCTCTTTGGAGAGCCGGTGAAAA
>CBEULQ010000358.1:0-3758 GCA_965543975.1 uncultured Desulfocucumis sp.
CCAATACCTGTTCACAGGTTTCCGGCGCTCCGGACTTAAGAGGCTGCTCTCTTTTTATCAGTACAACCGGTATTTTAAGAGCCAAAGCCGCCGTGATTTTAGTTTCTGTGCCGCCGGCAGGTCCGCCGTCCCTGGTAACCACCACCCCGGCCTTGTATGCCTGGAACATGGCTTTGTTGAATTTCGCGGAAAAGGGGCCGTGCAGCGCTACAATGTCCCTGGGGGAAATCCCCATATCCTTGCATTTTTTTATCACCCGGTATTCCGGAAGTACCCTCACCACCAGTCGTTTATTCTTTAACGCCGGGCACTTTAAAAAAACGTCCAGGTTGTTGCTGCCGGTGGTTAGAAAAACCGTTTCTCCAAGCTTAGCCGCTTTCCTGGCAGCGTCTTCCCAGGAATACACACTATGGATAAGGCTATCCTCGGGAATTTTTGTTTCTTTCCGGTAAAACCGTAAAAATGGAACCCCGGTTTCAGAACAGGCCGCATAGAGCAACTCGGAAAGCGGGTTTTTAAAAGGGTGACTGGCATCCACCACCAGGGATATACCTTTGTTTCGCAGCAAGCAGGATATTTCCGGCTGATTCTCCGGAAGGAAAACAACTTCCGCCGCTCCTCCACGTCCGGCAAGCTCCCTGCCGTACTCCGTCTTCACCGACGCCATCACCTGGTAACCAGCCCCTGCCAGCATGGCTATCAGTCTTTGGGTTTCACCTATACCGTACTGGACCAGTATCATTGTCCCACTCCACTTTAAGTTCTCTCCACAGCCCGCAGGACATGCACCCAAAACCCCCGGCGCCCATAGTATTTATAGCAGCTTTACCGGGAGGATGCATTATGATATCCGGGTTATGGTCATTATTAATATTATCAGTAATTAACGGTATAACATTACTGGTATCCTACATGGCCAACAACACGTTCCCCAGGCCTCTATCAGAAGAGGAGGAGGCAAGATATATATCTTTGCTTTTACAGGGGGATGAAAAGGCCAGGGATATTTTAACTGAGCACAACCTTCGCCTGGTGGCCCATATTGTTAAAAAATTTGACAGTAATAATGAAGAAACCGATGATCTAATTTCCATCGGCACCATAGGACTTATCAAAGGCATCAACAGCTTCAAGCCGGACCGCGGCACCCGCCTGGCAACATACGCCGCCAGGTGCATAGAAAATGAAATGTTAATGTCTTTTCTGCAGCGTAATAATATGGTTTCGGGAAATGAACATGCTTTACCGGAGAGTTAGTTGTTCATTTTCTGAAGTTTAAAGTCCTGCCACCTGTCCCTGGCCATGTTTACAATATATGGATTAGATTGCCTGTTGGGGTGGACCACAACCTGCTTGAACCACTCCACGGCCTTTCCGGGTCTTCCCAGGCGGCCGTACAATTCGCCTATCAGATAAATCAAGTTCAACTCAGCCCTAGCATCCACGGAAGTTTCGTAATTATAAGCCTTTTCCAGGTATTCCAGAGCCGTTTTCATACAATCCCTTTCCTCTTTCTGCATCTTTTTATGCCGGCAGAGGCAGCTCATCAGCATATAAAGCCTTCCCATAACAGCGTTTTTAGCCCCTGCCAGGTTCTGGCAGGTTATGGCCAGACGATAGGCTGATATGGCGTCATCAATGGTCCTGACTCCCGAAAAATCCTGTTTTGAACAAATTTGAGGCAGTTGCTGGTTAACCAGCCGCGCTTTGGCAGGCCGGATTTTATCCATCGAACTCTCAGGAAAGGCAAACCCGCAATGCCGGCAAACAACCACAAAGTAAAAGGTTGGATTGACCAGCCGGTAATGCGTGCACATATCCGTATCCACGCTCTCCTCCTGCACGCAGTCGGTTTTTGCCACCAGGGAAGGAGTTTCCCTGGCGCACAGCGGACAGGTGAACTTTTTACTGTACGTCCATTTCAAGGTATTTTCAACATAATCCTCTGTTTTCTCTTCAACTTTGTATGCTCTTTCATCCCCGCCATATTCTTCGGTTTTTTCTTCTTTCGCCGGCATTTTATGTGATTCAATTACCTTTTCAGGTGTTTTTTCAGAGTTTGCCGGGGACTTAGTGTAACTCTCTATTACACTTACCAGCATTTCGTTGGTTTCCCGCACCCGCAGGCTCATGGTTTCCAGGAGCTTCAGGGCCGCATCAGGGTTGGCTCGTAAAAAATGAAGAAAGACCGGACGTTCTATGTAAAAAAGAACGGTATCCTCCAGGGCTACAGCATCGGCCGACCTGGGAAGCCCGTCCATCAGGGACATGTCACCAAACATCTCACTGGTTCCGGCAATATTTAAAATAGTCTCTTCGGTATCGGAAATCTTTTTGCGTAATTTTACCCTGCCGCTGACCACTATGTGAATGCTGTCGCCGTTATCTCCCTCTTTAAAAATCACCGCATTCTTTTTATATTGAGTGACCTTCGCCAGCTCAGCCATTTTTTCCAGAATACCTGCCGGCATTCCTCTGAACAGGCTGACGCTGGACAGAGCTTTGACGATTATCCCTAAAAGTGGTTGCTTACTCACCTTGCTCCCCCTTAAACCACAACGCAGTCAGTTTTTGTTATTGTTCTATGTTGGATTATATTTCTCCTGCGTTAATAGCCTGCTTTATTTATAAAAAGGCTCTTTAACACGGCTTAATGCAAGGTTTTTGGACAAGGCCGGAAGGCATAGGCTTAATATTGGGGGGAGTGCTTGATGCCTGAGAGTAAACAGGGCGCTGTTGTCAGGATAAATTTAAAAAGAAACGGGCCGGAAGCCGCATATCGCCTTCTGGCAATAAAAGTTTTAAAAGAATTGGAGCGTCTAAACAATGAAGATAGCCATTTATATCCGGGTAAGCACGGAGGATCAGGCCAAGCACGGCTACAGCCTGGCGGAGCAGAGGGATTCCTGCAGCAAAAGGGCGAAGGAACTGGGAGCGGCAGAAATTCTGGAATTTTGCGATGAAGGAGTCTCCGGGGCAACACTGGAGCGCCTTGCTCTGTCAGCTTTGAGGAAAGCGATCCGCTCGGACCGGATTGACTGCCTGGTTATCAGGGATCCGGACCGACTTTCCCGCAGGCTGGCGCACCAGCTACTGTTGTCGGAGGAGTTTGAAAAACACGGCGTTCGCATTGAATTTCTGGACTTCGAATGGAAGGATACCCCGGAGGGAAGGCTTTTTTATTCAATTAAAGGAGCTGTGGCCGAATACGAGAGGGAAAAAATAAGGGAGCGCATGGCCAGGGGAAAAATACAAAAAGCCCGGTTGGGCGGCATTCCTGTTAATTTTGATGTATATGGTTACAGCTACTGCCCGGAAACCGAGAATGTATCCGTAAAGGAAGAGGAGGCCCGGATAGTTGGCAATATATTCAACTGGTATACTGGAGAAGATATCGGCATCCTTGGAGTAGCCGAGAGATTGAATAACATGGGCATTCCCACCAAACGTAGGGTTTCGCGCTGGCACCGCCAGGTGGTCCGTCAAATACTTGCCAATTCTGTTTATACAGGACAATGGCGGTACGGAAAATTTGACCGTCACACCGGACTGCCCCGCTCCCCTGACCAGGTTATAATCATCCCGGTCCCGGCTATAATCGGACCGGATATATGGAACAGGGCACAGGAAAAAATGGCCCGGGCCGGAAGATTCAAATATTCCCGGGAAAGAAGCCGCTACCTGCTTTCCGGCATGGTAAACTGCGGCGACTGCTCATTGCCCATGCACGGCTGCTTTGTATACTGGTGGGGAAAGCC
>CBEULQ010000359.1:0-3758 GCA_965543975.1 uncultured Desulfocucumis sp.
CATACGAGATAGTAAGCCGTGACTGGAGTTCAGACGTGTGCTCTTCGATCTATGGATGTTATCTGCCGTCGCTCATATGACTGATCAGATACTCCCAGGTATAGCCCGAGTAGCAGATAACATCCATCCCCTTTTCCTGCACTCTCCCGGCTAACTTGGCAAGCGGCGACGCCTGGATGAAGGGCTCGCCACCGGATAGGGTGATGCCCTTTAAAAGGGGGTTGGCGATTACCTGTTTAAACAAGTCGTCGACTGCATATATTTTACCGCTACCGGACTCCCAGGTGTGGGGGTTGTGACAGTCTCTGCAGCGATGCGGACAGCCCTGGGTGAATATGACGAAACGAAGCCCGGGGCCATCCACCACGCTTTCTGGCACCACCCCGGCCAGTTCCACATAATCCATAAAATTACCCTTTCTTAATCATGAATTATTTATATGGATAGCCCCCTTATTTCAAGGGGGCTATTATCTCGCTAACAGCTTGTAAGACCCCGTCCTCGAAGGTCAGGGATCAACAGGCAATTAAGGAAAGGGGACACACCTCTATTGAGAGCCTGACTTTGGGGTGAGGAATGTCCCCAACGTATGTTCGGTAGGGGAATAACCCCTTCCGAACCCAAGGCTTACTTATATTAATTATTCTATGTAATATGTCTACGGCAGTGTTTTGTTCATAATTTTAATTACCCTCCGTGGGTAATCCTGTCGTTTAACTCCGATACCTTACTGTCATTAAAGCGGTCCACGGTGCTGAGATAGCCGGTTATCCGCCTTACCCTGCTAATGGCCGTGGAACCGCAAGAGGGGCAGTTGTCCTGGTTGATTACTCCCGTGTTGCTGCAAGAAGTGCAAAAGTCCACCGGGAAGTTCACAGCAGCGTATCCCATGTCGCTGGCAGCCATATGCCTTACGATGGCTTCCATGGCCTCCACGTTGTTAATGGGAGGCGCGGCCATCTCCACATAGCTGATGTGACCGGCATTGCAGAATTTATGGTAAGGACCCTCCAGGCTGATCTTGTCAAAGGAACTGATTATATAATCAACAGGTATATGGAATGAATTGGTATAATAATCCTTATTGGTAACCCCGGGGATTATACCGAATTCTTTACGGTCCAGCTTTACAAAGCGCCCGCTCAAACCTTCCGCCGGGGTGGCCAGCAGGGTATAATTCAGGTTGTGCTCTTCGCACGCCTGGTCAATTTTCTTCTTTAAAAAAGACACTATTTCCAGCCCCAGAGCCTGAGACTCCTCGCTTTGTCCGTGATGCCTGCCGGTGAGGGCGGTGAGGGTTTCGGCCAGGCCGATAAAACCAACGGTGAGGGTACCGTGTACGATTACCTCTTCAATAGGATCATCCGGCTTAAGCTTTTCGGAACCCATATAAAGCCCCTGGCCCATCACAAAGGGCATGTCCTTAACCTTCAACCTGCCCTGGACTTTAAATCTGTGCAGCAGTTGTCGGACGGCCAGGTCCATCACATTGGACAGCTTGCGGTAAAATATATCAAGATCCCGCTCCGCTTTTATAGCCACCCGGGGAAGGTTAATGGTGGTGAAGGAAAGGTTGCCCCTGCCGTCAGTGACAGCCGGACCCCGGCGGTTGGCCATTACCCTGGTGCGGCAGCCCATATATCCCACCTGGTCGCCGTACTCGGCGTTAAAGCTGGAATCCATAAAGCTGAAGGTGGGGTTCAGCCGCTTGGCGGCAACTCTTGTGGCCAGTTGAAACAGATCGTAGTTGGGATCGCCGGGATCCAGATTGATCCCCTTCTTGACCTTAAAAATAATATTGGGGAATATGGGGTTTTCTCCCCTGCCCAGTCCTGTTTCATAGGCCAGGATCAAATTGCGCACTACCCTGCGGGCTGCTTCGGAGGTCTCTGTGCCCACATTAATAGAAGAAAATGGAACCTGGGCTCCTGCCCTGCTGTGCATGGAATTAAGGTTATATATAAGGGCCTCCATGGCCTGGTAAGTTTCAAAATCATCCGCATCCTCCACGAAGGGTGCCATGTCCCTGTCAAAAAACGCGAAGGATTGTCCCCCATGCATGTCGTTCTGGGAGCTTTGGAGTATAATAGCCGCCAGCGCAGTGGCCGAGGTAGGACGCTTCGGCGGTCTAATATAGCCGTGACCGGTATTGAAACCCTCGGTCAATAACCTACCCAGTGGAATTTGGACACAGTTATGAACTACATAATCATTAACGGTAAACCAGTGTTCGGCTGTCTCAAGATCAAACACATAGCGGTCATATCCATCTACTTTTTCAACCGTAACCACATCCTGAGGAGGTAGATTTCTACCCGGAACTGAATATGCATAATCAGAAGTTTTAGTATTACCTTTTAGGGATGAAATTTTATTTATAAAGGCTTGCATACTATTTACATCAAGAATATTTATAACATAAGTATTGTAGTTCCTGGATGAAGATACATTGCCCCCGGCTACAACATCAGTACCCTTTGTTTCTCTATAATAAAGCGTAGAAGAAACTCCCATCTGCTGTAACATCAGGATCATCTTTTTAGCCAGGTGCTCAGAAACAGTACAATAACTGATTCTGTTGTCTCCATAATGACCGTCACCATCAAAAAGCCCTTGGAGAAAATGCGCCTTAAGTTCTTCCGAAGCATTTATAACAAAGTCAGGAATATCCATATCTGCAGCATTGTATTTGGCTTTCAGCACATTTTGCAGAAAAGCTATATAAACAGATCCGTTAACCATACACCCCTTTTTCTTGTTTTTCGAACTATCTTTATAGATATAGGTAGTATTATCATTAAAAACTATCCTAACACAATTCTCAATATCCTTTTGTATATCCGGATTTTCATTAATAATCGCAATAGACCTTCCTGAAGAAGTGACACTTATACTACCCTCTGATAGTATATAACCAACCAGTCTCATTAATTCCGGAGTAATAGACAAATATGCTGGAAGTGTTTTGTTACCCTTAGTAGTTGTTACAGTTAGTTGCTGTTTGACCTCATAGGGAATATAATATGCAGTTGCTAATTTAGCATACTCGTCTCCACTGATAAAATTCCCGCCTTTGGAACTTTGTCTTGTGCCCACAGTCAGCTTAAATTTAAAGTCGTCATACTTATACCTTAACCAATGAATTAATTTCTGAGCATTTCTAATGGTTATCCCATATGGTATTTGCTTACGATTCTCAACAAATAAATCCAAAACAGGAATCTCATACTCTTGCTCAAAAACCTGACGAGTAGTTAATAATCTGTCTCCCCTGGTTATATCTTTGGTCTGAACAAGTATCTCATTGCCATTCCTCAACACCGGAACCTTATGTTCCCCTGTGAGATGCAACGGTAAACCTTTCCGGGTCTTAATCCTATATAAACATTCACTATCACGCAGTTTTCTGCGCATAATCTTGTTTATTTTAGTCCAGCCTGTCCGTCCAAGAATCTGATACCCGTCAATATTTAGTACTTCTGAACCTTCTATAAAATCAATATGCTCAAAATTTGTTTCCACAAGTGAATTAAAGTAATCGAATTTAATTCTTCTAACTTCACCCAATCTGTCGCGAATGAGAGTATATTCAAAATCGGGCACGCAAGTCAGCGTTTTACCGTAGAAGTCAAGATCGTGTATATGAATATCGCCCCGCAGGTGGGCCAGGGACATTTCCTCGGGAATAAGCCTGGTGAGGTAGTATTTTTTGCTGGCAGCGCTGGCGATCTGAAGCATCTTCGCTGAAGGAGAATTGC
>CBEULQ010000360.1:0-3755 GCA_965543975.1 uncultured Desulfocucumis sp.
AAGAATATATTTCCCCAAATATTTCAGTATGGTTATAAAAAGCCAGCCTCTTAAGCCAGTCGGAAATTATCTGGAAGTTGGGACCTCTGTCAGGAAGACCGCCGTTAGCTATCATCACTAGTTTTGAACGGTAAAAAGATATCTCTTTTTCTGCCGCTTCTGATTTTTTCGGGTGCCGGGTAAGCCCGGTCGCCGGGTCTTTCTTAAAATACGGGTTGCACAACACCAGCATTCTTTCGATAAAAACTTTTAGCATGCTGGAGAGGTTGGCATATTTTAATGGTGTGGCCAGGACAAGAATATCTGTTCCTTGACCTTGAGCAATTATTTCTGCCATATCGTCTTTAATCACGCATTGTCCGGGAGTAACCAACCAGCAGGAAAAGCAACCCTTACAATGGTTTATCTCCTTTTCCGCCAAAAAAATGTTGACGGTTTCCGCGCCTGCTTCCTCTGCGCCCTTTAAAAAGGTGCTGACCATTATATTGGTCATGCCTTCCCTGCCATGCGGACTCCCATTAATAGCGACAATCTTCAATTTTTAATCTCCTTCCTTTCTTTTTTCAATCCACTACCTCAGCGGCTGCACTTCATGTTCCGGCAGCAGCAACAATTCATACGGCCACTGGTGTATAAATATTACAAACAAGCATTTTGTCAAAAGTTACAGCAAACATGCCGTTAGCCCAATTAAAAACTTGGACTAACAGCATTAAACACTGAAAGAAGTTTTATTCAAACTGTTTCCATTTGCCTTCGGCAAAGGTAACCCGTTTAAAGGGCAGTACG
Organism: uncultured Desulfocucumis sp.; assembly: GCA_965543975.1. GTDB lineage: Bacteria > Bacillota > Desulfotomaculia > Desulfotomaculales > Desulfocucumaceae > Desulfocucumis. The sequence goes on from CBEULQ010000360.1 coordinate 790, forward strand.
CCTGCAGCGTTATTAAGAATGTGGCCGCCCTTCTTGTAATGCTTGCGCAGAGTCAGGGTCGTGGGCTCCTGCATGTACTGGTGCTTTCCGATGGTTTCCGGAGAGAGCATCGGCTCTACTTTTTCCAGTTCATACTTCATGCTGCCCATGCCGATCTTCTCGGCAGCTTTCAACTGGAATCGCGGGGTGACCAGGTTTACCGCCTTGAATTTATCGTCGCCGGGCTTCAGGCCGAGGTCGTCTGCCCTGGAGCCGGGGTAGTTGGGAGCCGCATCAATCAGTTCGATGGCGGCGGTGTCGATGGCCACGATATCCTTGGAAGCCATTATGCCGATGTCGGGAACGATGGAGGTGCCGGTCCAGGGGAAGCAGTCACACTCGGGGGACACGTCCACCACGTAAGACATATAGCCTATCTTGGCGGGATCATGCAAATTCATTACGCCCTTGGCGGCATCGGACATGGCGATTTGGGCATACGGGAAGTAGTCATCCCGGAAGCCGATGGTGCCCGAGCCGGTGAACAGGCAGGTGACCTGACAGCTGTAGCACAGGCGGCACTTTTTGATGTCGAGGTTGAGGCCTTTATCCGTGACTGTGATGGCGCCTTCCGGACAACCTTTCTCGCAGAGCTTGTGAAACTGGCAGCCGGTCCCAGTACAGTTGTCCGCGTTTACCAGGGGATAGCCTATGGCGTCGGCAGGGTCGCCCCACATAGCCAGGTGGGTGCAGTATTTGCCGCGTTTGGACTGGCCGCCGATACCGAAGTTCTTGATGCAGCCTCCGAAGGAAGTGATCCCGTGGCCCTTGGCGTGGGCAACGTTGATCACGGCATCGGCGCAGGCGATGGCGCGGCCGATATATGTTTCTTTTAGTATGTTGCCGTTGGGAATGTCCACCCGGACATCGTCGTGGCCGATAAAACCATCGGCCGGAATCACCGGGCAGCCCATGGAGTTGGGGTTGAATCCGTGCCTGTAGGCGGTCTTCAGTATACTCACTTCGTCAAACCGGGAGTTAAACAGATGGTACGTCAAGGTGGTGGAGTCGGTGACGAAGGGCTTGCCGCCGCACTTCTTCACTTCTTCCACTATAGCTGCCACATATTCCGGCCGCAGGCAGGAAGTACGGTTCCACTCGCCCACGTGAATTTTGACGGCGACGGAGTCGCCGGGTTTGATGCACTTGTCCAGTTCGGCGATGTAGAATAATTCCTTGGCTTTGGCGATTAAACTCTCAGCCCAGTTTGTTCCGCCCGCAGGGGATAAATAAACCTTGCTCATTAGAGTACCTCCTTAATAATTTGTATTTTCTGAAGAATATCGCTAAATCTCCACGATGCTGCTACTTTTGTTCACCCATTGCCACTGAGTCAAATTAAAGTGCCCTCGTAATGAATCCCCCCTTTAAGACCTACCAAAGCATTTTTGTTCTTAAGCAAAATTTATTTGAAAATTCGCGCTGTAACCAGAACCGAATTTATTCTGGAATTAAAACTGCCAGGAATACAAAAAAACGTAATCTATGTGATATAAGAAGCCGAATAATAGAGTCCTTATTCCCGTTCCGGGCGGGAATAAGGACTCTTAATACGGTTTCAGTTATGCAAACCAGTGATTCTTCTTGCAAGTAACAGTTTCTATTACATAGCTGCCTTGTAAATGCCGATGACGTCTTGCAAAGTAACGGTACGCGGGTTGGTTAAGCCGCAGGCGTCCTTCATGGCGTTCTTTGCCATAATCTCGAGGTCTTCTTCTTTAACGCCCAGTTCGGCCAGGCCGGAGGGAATGCCCACATCAGCCGATAGCTTCCTGATGGCGGCCAGCGCCTTGTCGGCGGCTTCACGTACTGAGAGGCCTTCGATGTTCTCGCCCATGGCTACGGCTATATCAGCGAAGCGTTTGGGGTTGGAAATCAGGTTGTAGCTCTCAACGGACGGCAACAGGATGGCGTTGCATACGCCGTGGGGCAGATTGTAGAAACCGCCCAATTGGTGAGCCATGGCGTGAACATAGCCCAGGCTGGCGTTGTTGAAGGCCATACCGGCCAGGTATTCGGCATAGGCCATATTGTCGCGGGCCTCCATGTCGGCGCCGTTGGCCACGGCATTACGCAGGTTCTCGGAGATTAGTTTCATAGCCATCAGGGCGCAAGCATCGGTGATAGGAGTCGCAATGGTAGAGACGTATGCCTCAACAGCGTGGGTCAGGGCGTCCATACCTGTGGCGGCCGTTAATGCGGGAGGCATGCCCACCATCATGACAGGATCGTTTATAGCGATATTAGGAGTCACCCGCCAGTCCACGATGGCCATTTTCACTTTGTTGCTGGTGTTGGTGATGATGCAGAAGCGGGTCATTTCGCTGGCGGTACCAGCTGTTGTATTAATGGCGATGAAGGGAGGCATGGCTTTGGTGGACTTATTAACTCCTTCGTAATCGCGTATGTGACCTCCATTGGTGGACACGATGCCGATACCCTTGGCGCAGTCGTGGGAACTGCCGCCACCCAGAGAGACGATGCAGTCGCATTTGTTGTCCTGATATACTTTTAAACCGTCGTGAACGTTGATATCGGTCGGGTTCGGCTCCGCGCCGTCAAAGATGACAGCTTGTACACCGGATTCTTCGATCATCCCTTTGATTTTATCAGCCATTCCCATTCCGGACAGCCCTTTGTCGGTTACGATCAGGGCTTTTTTTCCACCCAGAAGTTTAACTTGCGGGCCGGCTTCTTTAACCGAGCCGACACCCATTAAAGAAACCGTGGGAATATAAAACCCAAAAACCTGATCAGCTAATGCTTTCATTTTTTAAAACCCCCTTTTTTTATTTGCTTTGCTGCTTGTTCTTGAGAATAACTTATTAGAAAATTTAGTCCGTAACCAGAACCGTATTTATTCTGGAATTAAAACTACCATAATACCACCGTCTGTATATAAGTGGCCTGGACAAAAAATAACACCT
>CBEULQ010000361.1:0-3753 GCA_965543975.1 uncultured Desulfocucumis sp.
CCCCTACCGAACCCTTAGAGCGAACTTAGTTCGAGCTTTACAGCCTGTTTATCCCGACCTTCGAGGACGGGGTCTTACAGGCTGTTAGCGAGATAAACAAAGTTACTGAGTATAACCTATGGTTCAAAGTGCCGTTCAAACTGAGAGGTAAGAAGTCAGAGGTGAGAAGATAGTAAGAATTCATCCGCTAATTCCCTTAAAGATACTCACTTCTAACCTCTCACTTCACACTTCCCTAAATGCCATGCGGAAGTTTTTGAAACAGTTTCTAAAAAGTTTTTTTACTGTCCAGCAGCAGAGTTACCGGGCCGTCGTTGATAATTTCGACCTGCATATGCGCCTGAAAGACCCCGGTGGCCACCTCTACGCCCAAACCTTTCATCTCATCCACAAACACTTCATACAGTTCCCTGCCCGCTTTTGCCGGGGCTGCATCGGTAAAACCGGGTCGCCGGTCCTGGCGGCAGTCGCCATACAGGGTAAACTGCGACACCACCAGGGCTGCACCGCCAATGTCCAGCAGGGAACGGTTTAATTTACCCTGATCATCTTCAAATATTCTGAGGTTGGCGATTTTGCTTGCCAGGTAATGGGCGTCCTCCGGACCGTCCTCCCGGCCAACGCCAAGGAGCACCACAACCCCGGGCCCTATCTTCCCCACAGTCTCGCCTTCCACGGCAACAGAACCCCGGGCCGCCCTCTGAACAACCGCTCGCATTTATCCACACTCCACCGATAAAGATACTCTATCCATTAGTTAGTTCTCTGTACACCGTATACATCCTTGATCCTTCCTATTTTGGCTATGATGTAGTCCAACTGCTCCCTGGTCTTTACCTCAAGCAGCAGTTCAATGGTGGCAGAGTCCTTGCGACCCCTGGCATTAACATAATTAGCGCTTATTTTCATTTCCAGCAGGACGGCTAAAACATCGCTTAGCATACCTGCCCGGTCCATGGCCGATATCTCCAGTTTAACCTGAAAGGGTGCCTGGAAACCCTCGTCCCAGGCTACCTCCACCAGCCTATCCCCTTCGGCCCGCTTAAAAACGGCCAGGTTGCGACAGTCCTGACGGTGGATGGACACCCCTCTGCCTCTGGTGATATAGCCGAAAATGGGATCCCCGGGCACCGGGTTGCAGCAATGGGCCAGCCTGATCAGCAAATTGTCTATCCCTCTCACCTTAATTCCCTGGGTGGGGCGACCCCAGTCGGGCTTTGGCCGGCTATCGGTCAAAAGGTTTTGCAGTTCTTCGGCCAGGGTGCCTTTTTCCCTGGGTTTCGCTTCCTCCCTGAGCTTATTGATCACTGCCAGGGATGTTATCACCCCATCGCCCACGGCAGCATATACGTCATCAACGGTCTGCAGACTGTATTTTTTTCCGAAATCCAGTACTTTGTCCCCTTTTATAAGCTCCAGGTCTATACCGTGTTTTCTGGCTTCCTTTTCCAGTATCTCCCTTCCCTTGGCAACATTTTCTTCTCTCTGTTCCTTTTTAAACCACTGTCTGATTCTGTTTTTGGCCTGGGAAGTCTTAACAAAGTTTAACCAGTCACGGCTGGGCCCGGCAGTGGACTTGGAAGTCAGAATCTCCACAATATCGCCGTTTTTCAGCTTGTAGTCCAGGGGCACGATTCTATTATTAATCTTAGCACCGACGCAACGGTGACCCACCTGGGTATGAACCCGATAGGCAAAATCAACAGGTACTGAACCTGAAGGCAGTTCCACCACGTCGCCTTTGGGGGTGAATACAAAAACAGTATCGGTAAAAAAGTCTATTTTCAGGGTCTCCATGAACTCCCTGGCGTCCCTGAGATCATGCTGCCATTCCAGAAGCTGGCGCAGCCAGGCCAGTTTCTGCTCCAGATCCTTGTCTCCCCGCCCCCCCTCTTTATAGCGCCAGTGGGCGGCAATGCCGTATTCCGATGTACGGTGCATATCCCAGGTGCGGATCTGTATTTCCAGTGGCTCACCCTGGTAACCCATCACCGAGGTGTGCAGGGACTGATACATGTTGGATTTGGGCATGGCGATATAATCGTCGAACTGGCCGGGTATGGGCTTCCACAAGGTGTGTACTATGCCCAGAGCGCCATAACAGTCCTTAACCGAGTGTACAATGACCCTCACAGCCATTACGTCATATATTTCACTGAGGTCTTTCTGCTTTTTCTGCATCTTCTGGTATATGCTGTAAAGGTGCTTGGGACCGCCCTGAATATCTGCCTCAATACCCATAGATTTCAGTTTTTCAGCAAGGACTTTTATGGCGCCACGAATGTATTCCTCCCGCTTAAAGCGGGTTTTCGCTATTTTCTCGGCCAGATCGTAATAAGCCCTGCGATTTATAAACCTGAAGGACAGGTCTTCGAGCTCCCACTTTAGCTTGTAAATACCCAGCCGGTTGGCCAGGGGCGCATATATCTCCAGGGTTTCCCGGGATATTTCCTGCTGTTTGTGCTCGGGCTGGTATACAAGGGTGCGCATGTTGTGCAATCGGTCGGCCAGTTTGATTAAAATCACCCGTATGTCTTTAGCCATGGCCAGGAACATCTTACGCAAGTTCTCCGCCTGCTGTTCTTCCTTGGACTTAAATTCCAGCCGTCCCAGTTTGGTGACCCCGTCAACCAGAAGGGCAACTTCCTCCCCGAATTCATTTTTTATATCCTCCAGGGATCTGTTGGTGTCCTCGGCTACGTCATGAAGCAGGCCGGCCAGAAGAGTTTCCATGTCCAGTTCCAGCTCGGCCAGTATCATGGCCACGTTTAAGGGATGAACGATAAAATCCTCGCCGGAAAAACGGCGCTGTCCCCGGTGTGCCTCCTCGGCAAAACGATAGGCCCGGTGAACCAGTGATACGTCCGCCTGAGGATTATAATGTATTAATTTTTGTACAACATCCTCAATGGTCATTATGTCTTCCCGCCATCCCCGCTAGATATAAAATAAAACAATTATATTAATAATTATACTGCACAAGGGAAATTGTGTCATAGTCCCTCAGTTTATGTCTTCCACCCAAGCCGGTAAGCTCGATAAGAAAAACAGCGCCGGTAACCTGGCCGCCCAGTTCCTCCACCAGTCTTATGGTTTTATAGGCTGTACCCCCGGTAGCCAGAAGTTCATCGGCGATTATTACCCTTTGACCCGGCTGTATGGCGTCCTTGTGCACCTCCATCTCCTCTTCTCCAAAGTCCAGGTCGTAATGCCAGGTAAAGACCTCGCCGGGAAGCTGCCCGGCTTTACGTACAGTAACCAGCCCCAGTCCCAGAATGTAAGCCAGGGGTGCTCCCAACAAGAGGCCGCGGTTCTTTGGGCACACAACTAAATCGGCTTCCGTACCGGTGCACTGCCGGGCCAGTTCCTGCACCGCATACCTGTATGCCGCCCCGTCCCGGAGCAGGGTGGTAATGTCCTTATAGCTGATTCCTTCCCTGGGAAAATCAGGTATTACTCTTATTTTCTGTTTTAAATCCATGGTTTTCCTCCTGAATTGTGATTATGTGTCCATATGTTGGCAGGGATTTAAGGAGCTTTTGGTTAACTGCCGGCTGTTACTCCTTCCAGCTTTCCCCACCATCTTTCAGCCTCATCCCTTATTATACGTCCCCGGACATACACCGGGGAATTTCTTAGATCCTTCTTTTTACTTACCGGCAGCAGTTCAAATTCGTAAATACCATTAATATATGTATATTTAATCAGCCCTAATTCGGCAAAAATTACAAGGCAGAACGCAAGAGTACTCAC
>CBEULQ010000362.1:0-3752 GCA_965543975.1 uncultured Desulfocucumis sp.
GCACAGCATGAAGGATCTGCCCACCGAATTGCCCGCCGGTTTAACTATTGGGGCAGTTTGCAAGAGGGAACATCCGGGAGATGTTTTGGTTTCCAAAAGAGGACTAAACCTGGAAGAACTGCCCCGGGGCGCTAAAATAGGGACCAGCAGCCTGCGCCGTACCGCACAGCTTTTGAATTACAGGCCGGATTTCAAAATGGAATTACTGCGCGGCAACCTGCTAACCCGGCTGAAAAAGCTGGAGGAAACAGACATCGACGCCACAGTGCTGGCCTACGCCGGCATAAACCGTTTAAATTTAAACGATAGAATTACCCAGCTGATACCCTTTTCCGTAAGCCTGCCGGCGGTGGGCCAGGGATCCATAGGGGTTGAAATAAAGGAAGACGACCGGGAAATTACAGACATAGTTGCTGCAATAGACCATTTCCCCTCCCGGGCGGCCATTACAGCGGAAAGGGCACTTATGCGCACGCTGGAGGGCGGCTGCCAGGTACCCATAGGAGCCCTGGGTCTGGTGGATGGGGATGAGCTTTTGCTTGAAGGTGTAGTCGGCAGTCTGGACGGCAGGCTGAAAATTCGCAGATCCCTGTCAGGCACGGTGAAAAACCCCCTTGAACTGGGAGTAAGACTGGCGGAGGAGATGCTGGCGCGGGGCGCGGAAGAGATATTAAGGATGGTTCGCAGGGAGTTTGATATAAATGAATAAAGGCATGGTTTATCTTGTGGGGGCCGGGCCCGGAGACCCCGGACTCATTACCGTAAAAGGGCTGGAGTGCATAAAAAAGGCCGACGTTCTTGTTTATGACAGGCTGGCCGGGGTTCGCCTGCTGGCGCAAGCCCGCCCCGGGGCTGAGTTGATTTATGTGGGCAAGAGTCCGGAGCGCCACGCCATGAAGCAGGAGGAAATAAATCTTCTGCTGGCTGAAAAGGCCATAGAGGGCAAAGTGGTAACACGGCTTAAAGGGGGCGACCCCTTCGTGTTTGGCCGGGGCGGCGAGGAGGCCGAGGTGCTGGCCGGGAAGGGCATTCCCTTCGAGGTAGTGCCCGGCGTGACTTCGGCGGTGGCGGTTCCTGCCTATGCAGGCATTCCTGTGACTCACAGGGGGGTTACCTCCTCCCTGGCCATTATCACAGGCAATGAAGATCCCACCAAGGAAGACAGCGATATTAACTGGCAGGGAATTGCCAGCGGCTTCGGAACTCTAGTTTTTTTAATGGGTATGGGCAACCTGCCGGCCATATCCCGTAAACTGATTGAGCACGGCCGGGAGGCCACTACCCCGGTGGCGCTTATCCGGTGGGGAACAAGGCCCGAGCAGCGCACCCTGGTGGGAACACTGGATGATATAGCGGAAAAGGCTGCCAGGGAGAACTTCAGCAACCCGGCGGTTATTGTGGTTGGTGAGGTGGTGGGCTTAAGGGACAGGTTGAAATGGTTTGAAAACAAACCGCTTTTCGGCCGCCGGGTGCTGGTAACCCGCTCCCGGGAGCAGGCCAGTGCATTGTCCTCCGCCATTGAGGCACTGGGCGGGGAGCCCCTTGAATTTCCGACAATAAGTATTGCCGAACCTGCGGACTACGCTCCCATGGACCGGGTAATAAAAAGCATTGAGAATTACAGTTGGATTATATTTACCAGCGTTAACGGTGTGAAATCATTCTTTAAACGTATGCTGTATCTGGGATTGGATATCAGGGAGCTTAAAGGTATAAATCTTTGCGCCATAGGCCCCAAAACCCGGGAGGGACTGGAGTCTTACGGTTTGAAGGTGGATTACGTCCCGGGGGAATACCGGGCCGAGGAAATTGTGGAGGGATTAAAGGACAGGCTTAAAACCGGGGAAAATGTGCTTCTGCCCAGGGCCGACATCGCCAGGAAAGTCCTTCCTGAGGCCCTGGCCGAACTTGGCGCCAGGGTGGAAGAGGTGGTAGCTTACCGTACCGTGGAAGGCGGGGGGAATGCCGGACAAATCCGTGACCTGCTTCGTGAGGGGGCCATTCACCTCGTCACCTTCACCAGTTCGTCCACGGTAAGGAATTTTGCCCGGCTCCTGGGGGAAACTGACCTGCCCGGCCTTCTGAAAGGGGTAACCGTGGCAAGTATCGGTCCAATTACCTCTGATACCGCCCGGGAGCTTAACATACCTGTGCACGTTGAGGCTTCCACCTACACCATAGATGGTCTGGTGGGCGCCATAGTGGAACACTATGGAAAAAATATGTTATAATTACACTGTTAAAGCCCCGGCTTTGTTTTTCTCAATCCGCCGGGGTTTTCATTGAAGCTGTTAAAGTTAACCGCTTATAGTCCTTTAATTAACGGAATAATTCGAACTGAACAAGAATAATCGGGGCAGGTGTTACAGAAATGATCAGCATCAGCAGGCTACTTTGCGGATCGGAAAATTTCGGAGATTCTCTCCGCTATCATAAAACATCGTGCGGCCAGGTGAATGGGGCTGCTTCCGGCATGGGTCCCGTGGTGGTGTGGAATATGACCCGCACCTGTAATTTGAAGTGCCGCCACTGTTATTCGGAATCCGAGGCCAAAAAATACGACGGTGAGCTTACCACCAGGGAAGCTGTACGATTTATCGATGACCTGGCGGAATTTAACGTGCCTGTGTTGCTCTTTTCCGGCGGTGAACCGCTGGTTCGTCCGGATTTTTTCGACCTGGCCGCCCATACCGCCCGCAGGGGCATCAGGCCTACCATATCCACCAACGGAACGCTCATTGACCGAAGCACAGCCAGGGATTTGAAAAATATAGGCGTCGGTTACGTGGGTATCAGCCTGGACGGCATCGGAGAGAGAAATGATTTCTTCCGGGGTAAAAAGGGAGCCTTCGACGATGCTCTGAGGGGCATCCGCAACTGTATGGAAATCGGCCAGAGGGTGGGCCTTCGCTTCACCATCAACCGGAATAATTACGGTGATTTAAACGCCATTTTTGATTTAATAGAGGAAGAGAGAATTCCCCGGGTCTGTTTTTATCACCTGGTTTATTCGGGCCGGGGAAGTGCCATGATGGACGAAGATATTACCCACGGAGAGTCCCGGGAAGCGCTGGACCTGATTATGGACAGGACCCTGGACTTCCACCGCCGGGGTATCGGCACCGAGGTGCTGACCGTGGACAACCACTGCGACGCCATCTATCTTTACATGAGAATACAGCGGGATAATCCAGGTCGTGCCGCCGAGGTGCTGGAATTGTTGCGGCGCAACGGGGGGAACCGTACAGGTATAGCCATCGGAGAAGTGGACTGGTTTGGAGATGTTCACCCCGACCAGTTTACCCGCAATCACACCTTTGGCAACGTGCGGGAAAGGAAATTCGGCGAGATATGGACGGATATTTCCCATCCCATTATGGCCGGGCTTAAAAATCGCCGTGGTCTTCTGCACGGGCGCTGCGCCGAATGCAGGTGGATTGAGCTGTGCAATGGCAACTTCAGAGCCAGGGCGGAGGCGGTTTACGGCGACATCTGGGCTCCGGACCCGGCGTGTTACCTTACTGATGAAGAATGTCAAGGGGTAGGATGTAAAGTGGAAGGTTCCTGTGACAACAATTGCTGACAAACGAGCGTGGCAGGAGAAACGTCCCCTTGCCACCTCTTTTGACTGGGTTTTGAAACCGGAGGTGTTTTAATATATGAGATTTCCCGTATACCGACCCAGAAGGCTTAGGGTCAGTGAAGCCATGAGGAGAATGGTCAGGGAAACGCAGTTGTCGGCGGACGATATG
>CBEULQ010000363.1:0-3745 GCA_965543975.1 uncultured Desulfocucumis sp.
ATCAGATTATTGTTATTGCTAAAATTTCCATCTTGCGGCGCCTGTCCCTCCCCAGGTGATGTTCCTCTATAAGAATCATTCATATTTACTTTTTCGGAATATGCATTCTGCTCTGCTGGCGGGTGGTTTGCACCTATAAGCCAAGGTTCAGCCATAATTAGCCCGGTAATAGCCTCTATCAATATTAATAGAGAAGTAAACAAACCAATCCATAAATGTAATTGACGGCATTTTTTAATCATTATTTATTCCCTCTTTTTGGAGTAGTTTGGTTGTAATGAGCAACACATTTACTTTTCAAAGCGCAGCGCCTCGATGGGATCAAGTGCCGCAGCCTGTTTGGCGGGATAATATCCGAAAAATATGCCAACGGCCGCGGAAAAGCCGGCTGACAGCAAAATTGAGTATAAGGATACCGAAGTGGACCACCCGCCTATAACGGACAATAGTTTTGACCCCGTCACCCCCAGCAATATACCGGCGATTCCTCCCAACATGCAGAGCACCAGGGCTTCCACCATAAACTGGTTGCGAATGTTGCTGTCAGTGGCGCCCACCGCCATGCGCAGTCCTATTTCCCTGGTTCTTTCCGTAACAGATACCAGCATTATATTCATTATTCCTATTCCGCCCACCAGCAGGGAAACTCCGGCAACGCCGGCCAGCATCATGGTCATCACTGCCGAGGTGTTTTCCACGGTTTCAATCAATTCAGCCTGATTTCGAATGTTAAAGTCAGCATCTTCATTATTATGTATTTCGTGCCTTTCCCTGAGCAAGGTCTCAATGCTGCTCTCCAGGGAATCCATACTTTCCTGTGTTTCAGCCTGCACGGTGATCCGGCTGACATATTTTTGCCCCAGCATTTTCCTCATGGCCGTGGTTACCGGGATGTATACAACATCATCCTGATCCTGGCCCATCATGGATGCTCCCTTGTTGGCCAGCACTCCCACCACTGTATATGACAGTTTGTTGATGCGTATTTTGGTCCCTACGGGGTCTGTGCCATCCGGGTAAAGGTTTTCAACCACGGTCTTTCCCAGCACCGCCACCGAGGCAGCCTCATTTACATCCTCATCTGTTAAAAAAGAACCTGCTGTGATGGACAAGTCTTTTATCACCTGCTGTTCCGGTGTGGTTCCATTGTACTGGGAGGTCCAGGTCTCGCTGCCATATGCTATGGTGGCGCTGCCGCTTACTGTGGGAGCCACGTTGGCAACCTTGTCAAGCTTCGCCAGGGCTTTCGCATCATCCATGGTAAGGGAATTTACGCTGCCCCCCGCTCCCCGAACGGGTCCCTGCTGCTCTGCTCCGGGCATCACCATCAACATATTTGAGCCCATGCTGGAAATCTCGTCGGTTATTCTTTTACTGGCCCCCTGCCCAATTGAAATCATAATTATAACTGCGGAGACGCCGATTATTATTCCCAGCATGGTCAGGGCGGAGCGCATTTTGTTTGCCTTAATGCCGTTAAGAGCCACTTCCAGGTTGCTTTTAAAATTCATGATGCTACCCCCGCATCATCCATGGGGTAGGCCGCCAGTTCCTCTGCGGCGTTCCTGGGGTTAGGAACTTTTATGTCACTGATTATACGCCCGTCCTTTACTCTGATAATCCTGCCGCAGTGAAGAGCTATATCCTCTTCGTGGGTAACCATTACCACCGTAATCCCCTTTTCCCAGTTCAATCGCTGGATGACAGACATAATTTCCATGCTGGTTCTTGAATCCAGGGCACCGGTGGGTTCATCCGCGAGAATCATTGAAGGATTGTTCACCAGTGCCCTGGCTATGGCCACCCTTTGCTGCTGGCCCCCGGACATCTGGCTGGGAAGATGATTCAGATAAGCGGAAAGTCCTACCCAGCCAAGGGCTTCCCTGGCCCTATCTGCCATTTCGCTTTTTTCGACACCGGCATAAATCATCGGTAATTGAACATTAGCCTTTACGGTGGACCTGCCCAACAGGTTAAAACCCTGAAATACAAAACCTAATTTTTTATTTCTTATGGAAGCCAGCTGTTGTTTACTTAATTTAGACACATCCTGGCCTTCCAGGTAATAGGCCCCTTCGGTGGGTCTGTCCAGGCAGCCGATTATATTCAGCAATGTGCTTTTACCGGAACCTGAAGCTCCCATTATGGCCAGCATCTCTCCTTCCGGCACAATCAGGTCGATGCCCCTTGCCGCATGAATCAGGGTTCCCCCCAATTTATAGACCTTTTTTATTCCTTCCAGCTTTATTGTGGTTTTCATTATCCCTTCACTCCCCCGCTTTTGAAACTCAATTAGGGCCGCCGCCTCCGGGAGGTGGCCCCCCGGGTCCCCCTAGCACACCCTGACTTTTTCTATTCTCTTTGGAACCCTCTTCCTCTGTGTCGCCGGATGTTGTTGTCTGGCTCATTGAACCGGTAATAACTGTCTCCCCTTCACTTAGACCGCTAATCACTTCATAATTGGTCAAATCGGATAATCCCAGTTCCACCCTCCTGGGTTCGGGAGAGCCTGATTTGCCCATAACTAAAACCATGGCGCTCTTACCTTGTGCGCTTTCCATCGTTACTGAGGTGTTTTTTTTCGATGTGGCATCCATTTGCTGGGTGGCGTAACTTTCCGCATAGGTTACGGCCCCCTTGGGAATGGTCAGGACGTCTTCGCTTTGCTCCACTATAACTGTCACGTCGGACGGCATGCCGGCTTTCAGCTCATCATAATTCTCATCCAATTGAATAATCACATCATAAATCTGTACGTTCGACTCCGTGGTAGCAATGGGGGAAATGCTGCTTACCTTCCCGGTAAATTTTTTATCCGGGTATGAGTTTACCGTGAATTCCACCTTCTGCCCCACCCTGGCCTTGCCTATATCCCCTTCGTTTACCTGGGCTTTAACCTGTAGCGCTTCGGAAATTAGTTCCAAGAAACCGTCCCCGCTGGTACTGTTGTTATTTGCGCTGGCCCGTTGCCCCTCGGCCCCGCTGATTCCACTGACAATGCCATCCACCGGGCTTATCATGGTAGCATCTGCAAGGTCGCTTTCACTCTCTTCCAGCGAAGCCCTGGCGCTTTCCAGCTTGGCCTCAGCCGCAGCTATATCCTCTTGAGCTTCTCCGTCAAGGAGGTCTTTTAATGTAGCATTAGCCTGTTTCAGCTCGGCCTGCGCGTTGGTGAATTCCTTTTCGTACGCTTCCAACTCTGATTTGGACAGGGCTCCGGCATTATATAACTCTCTGTTTCTCTCCAGGGTGGACTTGGCCACATCATAAGAGGCCTGGGCCTTGCTCATGTCGGCCTCGGCTTTATCTTTCTCTACCTGGGTAGCTCCCCTTAGCAATGCATTAAGCGATGCTTGCGCGCTTTTAAGATTCGCCTTTGCCTGCCGGACATCGGTTTCCAGGTTGCTGGTGTTTAATTCCGCCAGAAGCTGTCCTTTTTTTACATTATCGCCTACATTTACATATATTTTTTTCACTATCTCGGCATTTTTAAAACTCATGCTGATAGTGCTGACCGGTTCTATGGAGCCGCTGGCGGATATTGATTTTGTTATAGTTCCCTTTTTCACGGTGCCGGTGAGATATTCACCGGATGCCTTCGAAGGTCCGCTTAGTACCAAATAAAGTGCAATCGAAATCCCGGCGGCCCCTATAATGCCAAACATGAGCTTTTTCTTTTTGAAGCGGGCGGTTAAATAGCACAATTTCATCAAAAATGATTTGTTTTCGTTCTGCATTTAGGTAT
>CBEULQ010000364.1:0-3734 GCA_965543975.1 uncultured Desulfocucumis sp.
TATGATTAAACTGGATGATCCTGGATGAAAAAGTTCTAGCTAATGGGGGGCGAATGATGGTTGCAGAAGTGATATTTACAGGCACGGAACTGCTGCTTGGCCAGATACTGAACACCAACGCCCAGTATTTGCAAATTGAATTATCCTCTTTAGGAATAAATCTCTATTACCAGATAACGGTGGGGGACAATCTGGGACGCTGCGCCTCGGCCATCAGCCAGGCCGCAGGCCGGGCGGACCTGGTAATAGTGGGTGGCGGCCTGGGGCCCACAGAGGACGACATAAGCAGGGAGGCCCTGGCCGAAGCCTTGCAATTAAAGCTTGTTCAGGATAGTCATGCCCTGGAAGTGATGAGAAGGTTTTTTGTCCAGCGGAATATACCGATTTCTGAAAATAATTTAAAACAGGCTTTGATACCGGAGGGGGGCAGGGTACTGGACAACCCGGTGGGTACTGCCCCTGGAATTATACTGGAAAACATGGGTAAGACCTATATACTTCTCCCAGGCCCACCAAATGAATTCAAGAGAATGGTGAATGACCACGTCATACCATATCTGAAGGAAAAACTTTCCGGGAAGGGCGGGATTATCAAATCCAGGGTGCTTAAATTTTGTGGTATAGGTGAGTCAAAACTGGATGAAAAGCTTGGCGACCTATTAAAAAGCAGTAATCCCACCGTAGCGCCCACGGCAAAATTCTCCGAGGTTCATTTAAGGATTACTGCCAAGGCCGGGGATGAAGCCGGGGCGAGGAAAATGATAGAGATTATGGAAGCCCGCATCAGGGAACGCCTGGGTTCTTTTATTTTCGGGGTTGACGGGGAGACATTGGCGGGGGTTGTATCCGACCTGCTTCGAGACCAGTATAAAAACGTTGCTGTTCTGGAGGGGTTTACCGGAGGAGAAGTATCCGCACTGTTGTCAACAGTGCCGGGAGCAGGTGATTTTTTTGCTGCAGGCGTTGTTTCTCCGGATTTTGGCAGACTGTATGGAAAAGCATTAATGCATGCCGGGGAACTGCCGGCGGGAAAAGAAGATGCAGTGAGGAGTCTGGCCACCGCCATAAGAAAAACTTACGGTTGCCGGGTTGGTCTTGCAGTCGGCGGGGAATTTGATGGTGATTCCAACAGCCCGGTGCCGGGTTATACACTCTACGTGGGCGCCGATATTGACGGAAAGATTATGGGCAGGGAATTGTTTTTGTGGGACGAGGGCCGTTTGGAAGCCTCCCGCAGGGCTTCTACCATGGTGCTGGTGCTTTTATGGCGTTACCTGAAACATGGCATAGCTTTTTAAATCCCGTGCACTGCCGATATGAGTGGCAACAAATAAAATAAAAAGTATATTACATAATAAATGTTTAAAACCGCACCCAACGGGGGCGGTTTTTTAATAATGTTAGGGGACACGCCTCCTTGGGTACCTAAATTCCTTGCTTCTTAACTGTTCGGAAGTAATGTTCCCAACTCGTGCGAAATGTTGTATTTTTTAAAAAATCCAACTAATCGCAGGATAATTAATACAATTTGTAGAACTTTCATTAAAGCTTTATTCTGGAAAAAGATGTATTAAATACTTATGGGCGGGGTAATTGGATTTAAACCTAAAAAATCCTGTATAATTTTATTTTACGGGGTGCTAAAATGCACGAGACTTATGGTTTGCAGCATAGGCCTAAGCCCAAAAAACGCATTAATTCCAGGGATTTGCTGGAGTTAATATTCGGCTACGTGGCCAAGATGGCTAATGAAAAAAATCTGGACAATCTTTTGATGATGATGGCGGATTTGGGGAAGGAAATGATTGTAGCGGATCGCTGCACACTGTGGCTGCTGGATAAGGAAAAAAACGAACTCTGGACCAGGGTTGCTCATGGGGTGAACGAAATCCGCATACCGGCTAACAGCGGTCTGGTGGGGTATTCCATTGCCCACGACCAGCCGCTCTTTATTGATGACGCCTATAATGATCACAGGTTCAACCCGGATGTGGACAAAAAGACGGGATACCGGACCAAGGCCATTATGGTTATACCCTTTAAAAACAGCGAAGGCGAAACTATGGGTGCGTACCAGGCTATTAATAAAATGACCCGCTCAAAAAAATTTATATCGAAGGACCTGGAGTATTTGACGCTGGCAGCTTCATACTCCGGGAAGTCGCTGGAGGCGGCGCTGCTCAACCATGAAATAGAGGAAACCCAGAAGGAAATTATTTTTACCATGGGTGAAATCGGAGAAAGCCGCTCCAAGGAGACCGGCAACCATATCAAGAGGGTAGCCGAGTATTCCAAACTTCTAGCATTAAAATACGGTATGGATGAAACCGAAGCGGAACTGCTGAGGATAGCTTCTCCCATGCACGACATAGGCAAGGTGGCCATACCTGACTCAATATTAAAGAAACCCGGGAAGCTCACCGATGAAGAATTTGACATCATGAAAAAACATACCGAGGTGGGATACAACCTTTTAAAGGGTTCCAGTAGACGAATTTTAAAGGCGGCCGCCATTGTAGCCCGGCAGCACCATGAGAAATGGAATGGAGGGGGCTATCCTGACGGGTTAAACGGCGAACAAATTCACATTTATGGCAGGGTAACTGCCATCGCTGACGTATTCGATGCCCTGGGCAGCGACAGGTGTTATAAAAAAGCCTGGGAGTTGGATAGAATTTTGAACTTGTTTAAGGAAGAGAAGGCAAGTCATTTTGATCCGGTGCTGGTGGATCTGTTTATAGATAATATGGGAGAACTGGTAAGGATAAGGGATAAATACAGGGATGAGATTAATGAAGAATAATGAAGCTTGTTTTTGAACGGCCTCTCTTTCTTGTTATTTGTATTTAACAGCCAGTGCCGCCAGGGCGCCCTGCAGGGCGGGTATCAGATCGGTGAATTCAAAACCCGCGAAGGTATTGTTGCCTATTTTCCTGCGCCAGGAAGGCTGTACCTCAAGTTCAAAATCGTATTTGCTTATTTTGAGGGATAAAGTGGTTTTATTATTGGATTCAATAATTTGTTCAAGTTCCGGTGTGGAATAAACCATTACACCGCCTGCGGAAAAGTTCACCAGAACCGTTTCTGTGGTGCGGTTTTTAGATCTGAATATTACTTTTGCGGGGTAGTCTGCCCTGATAAACCTTCGCTCCCTGGTGGGATTAAATTTTTCTGGTTTGGTCAGTCCATAAAATCTGTCAAAATCCTTTCCAATGGTTACAACTTTACTATTGCCGCAGAAAAATGATTTTTGGTAAGAAGCGCTTACCTGAATGGGCTGGTTTTCCAGTAGCATCAAAACCTGCCCCCCGTGCCTGGGGAGACCTATCCAGAAGATTTCATCTTCCACTTTGGTTACGGTGGTTGGTAGTGCACAAGGCTGAGCCATTTCCCGTATCCAGACTTCCTGTTTTTCCGTTATCATTATTTTTTCTTCAGTTAGCATATACAACCAATCCTTTGAGAGACAAAAGCTTACTTTCGAATAACCCATTGATTTTATGGTCTGAATGCCTACCTCGGTCAGTACGGCGCCTTTGTTAAGCATTAATACATTATGTTCGTTGCGGGTCCCACCATAATATATAGGTAAGATAACTTTTCCAGTGGCCCTGTGTTAAAAATTGTTATTTGTATTAATTTGTTGAAAAACGGTTTTAAAATGATCTTGTATAAAATAAACGTTATTTTGACATATAAACCCTATTTGTATATCTATCGTACATTATATTCAT
>CBEULQ010000365.1:0-3722 GCA_965543975.1 uncultured Desulfocucumis sp.
GGTTGTAGGTTCGAATCCTACTCGAGGAGCCATTTTATTTGAAACAGGTCATATGATCTGTTTTTTGTGTATTTTATAGATTTTTTAAGAAAAACGAAAAAAAATACAGCTAATGGGGAAATATTATATTATATAAGGTTTGAATATTAGTCAGTCAAGGTCAATAATAAGGTTAATGTCAGGCAACATCAAATATATGTGGATAACAAAATTGTCCAAAATAAAATTATATCCGTTGTCTTATTTTACGGGGGGTGACTTTTAAATAAATGTCCAATATATCTGATCTTATCGAGCAGTATTTAAAGAAGTTAATTGAGAAAGCCGGGCAAAGGCAGATAGAAATTCAGCGCAATGAACTGGCCACGCAGTTCAGCTGTGTACCCTCCCAGATTAATTATGTTTTAAGCACCCGTTTTTCCATGGAGCACGGCTATTTGGTGGAAAGTCGCCGGGGCGGCGGGGGATATGTAAGGATAGTCAAGTTGGAGTTGGACGAGAAGTCGGTGCTGGTTAATTATATGAGCCGGCTTATCGGGGAGGATATCACCCAGCAGGGCGCCGAAGGCATTATTAACAGACTGTGGGAGGAGGAGTTGGTTACCAGCCGGGAGTTGGAAATAATGAAAGCTGCAGTTAACAGGGATATTTTGAGGACGGCTTTACCGGCCAGGGATAAGCTCAGGGCAAGTATATTGAAAGCCATGTTGGTGGCTTTGCTTAAATGAGCAGGAAATAGCAAAAGCCTTACTTTTTTAATTTAAAAAGGAGATTTAGATTGATGGAATGCGAACGCTGTAAACAGAGACCGGCTACGGTTAATTTGACACAGATTATTAACAATCAGAAAAAAACAATGAATTTGTGTGAACCGTGTGCAAGGGAATTTCAAACCGAAAATTTTGGTTTCTTGCCTCAAATGAATCTGCATAACCTGCTGGCGGGGCTGTTTCACCATCATTTGACCAATCCCTTTGGCCAGCAAGGTATCAAACAGGGTATAACCGAGGGAGAACAATGCCCCAGATGCGGCCTTTCGGAGAGAAGGTTTGCCCAGCAGGGGCTTTTGGGTTGCGGTGAGTGTTACAGTAAATTTGGCGATAAGTTGGAGCCGGTGTTTAGACGAATCCATGGAAACAACAGGCATATCGGTAAGGCTCCCGAGCGTACAGGCGGAAAGGTGAAAATCACTAATCAGATTAATAAACTAAAGAACAGTTTAAAGGAAGTCGTTAAAAAGGAACAATTTGAGCTGGCTGCCCAAATCCGGGACCAGATAAAAGAGTTGGAAAAGAAACTGGGCGGAGAGGAGAATAACAGTGTCAATTAAGGAGACAATCAGCACTGCCCGGAGTCGCTGGACCTCTGGAGACGGGGCTGAATCCGATGTTGTAATATCCAGCCGGGTAAGGGTGGCAAGAAACCTGGCAGAATTTCCTTTCCCCCACCGGCTGTCGGATGAAACAGCGGAGCAAGTAATTAATGTTGTATCATTGGCTGTGAATAATACAGAAAACCAGGGGATAGAAAGTTTGGAAATGACCAGGATGGATGAATTGACCCCTGTGGAGAGGCAAATACTAGTGGAAAAACACCTGGTCAGCCCGGATTTATTGGACAATTACAAGAATAAAGCTGTTGTATTAAATGATGATGAGTCAGTCAGTATCATGATCAATGAGGAGGACCATTTAAGACTTCAGTGCCTTCTTCCGGGATTACAACTTTATGAAGCATGGAACCGGCTAAGCAGTATTGATGACATGCTGGAGAAAACGCTGGATTATGCCTTTGACGAAAGGCTGGGATATTTAACGGCGTGCCCCACCAATGTCGGAACGGGTATAAGAGCGTCGCTTATGCTCCACCTGCCCGGTCTGGCTCTGGTAAATCAGATTTCCGGGGTGCTGTCTACCATATCAAAACTGGGATTTGCTGTAAGGGGACTTTATGGTGAGGGTACAGAAGCAACCGGAAATCTTTTT
This sequence comes from uncultured Desulfocucumis sp., assembly GCA_965543975.1. GTDB lineage: Bacteria > Bacillota > Desulfotomaculia > Desulfotomaculales > Desulfocucumaceae > Desulfocucumis. Next base: position 1,986 of record CBEULQ010000365.1, read on the forward strand.
CAGATATCAAATCAGGTTACCCTGGGGCAGACTGAGGAAGATATTATTGCAGGTATAGTTTCCGTGACCGGGCAAATTATAGCCAGTGAGAGATCGACCCGGCAGGCGTTGTTTAAGGAACGCCGGGAACATATAGAAGACAGGGTCGGGCGTGCCTGGGGTCTTCTTAAACATGCCAGAATAATTACTTCCGAGGAGGCCATGAAGCTTTTTTCAGATTTACGTCTGGGCAGGAATTTGAATATTATTGAATCAATACCACCGGATTTAATCACAGAATTGATGATTATGACCAGGCCGGCTTTTTTGCTTAAAATGTCCGGTAAAGAGCTGTCACCTTTTGAAAGGGATGTTCAGAGGGCAGAATTGATACGTACAAAGCTTGCATAAGGATTAAGGAGGTGCTTTGGAGTGTTTGGAAGATTTACCCAGAGAGCGCAGCAAGTGCTGGTATATGCCCAGGATGAAGCAAGACGAATGGGTTACCCCTATGTGGGTACGGAACACCTATTGCTGGGATTGATACGAGAAGGCAAGGGCGTTGCCGCCAAGGCTCTTGCAGCCCTTGGAATAGATTCTCAGAGAGTCATCGCTATGGTGGAGCAACTGGTGGAGAAGGGACAGGGTGAGTTGCAGGAGGTTACACTTACCCCCAGGGGAAAAAGGGTTTTGGAACTTTCAGTGGATGAGGCAAGGAACATGGGGCACAGTTATGTAGGAACGGAACACATATTGCTCGGATTAATCAGGGAGGGCGAAGGTGTTGCTGCCAGGGTGCTCAATGAGATGGGCGCGGATCAGAATAAATTGCGCCAGGTAATAATGCAGATGCTTGGCGGTTCCGTGCCTCCACAGCAGCAGGGGCATACTTGTCCACATCAGGCTGCCTCAAATACCAATGTGCTGGACCAGTTCAGCAGGGATCTGACTGTGATGGCCCGGGAAGACAAACTTGATCCGGTGGTGGGCCGTGATAAGGAGATTGAAAGGGTTATTCAGATATTGAGCCGGCGCACAAAGAACAATCCCGTTCTTATCGGAGAACCTGGTGTGGGTAAGACAGCCATAGTTGAGGGCCTGGCCCAAAGGGTTGTATCGGGAAATGTTCCTGAGGTGCTTTTAGGCAAAAGAGTGGTCACCCTGGATATGGCCTCTATGGTGGCGGGAACCAAATACCGTGGTGAGTTCGAGGAGAGGCTTAAAAAAGCTATAGCAGAAATTATAGCCGCAGGAAATATAATAATTTTTATCGACGAACTTCATACCATCATAGGCGCCGGTGCGGCAGAGGGAGCTATTGACGCTGCCAATATCCTTAAGCCGGCACTGGCCAGGGGTGAATTGCAGTGCATAGGGGCCACCACACTGGACGAATACCGTAAGCATATAGAAAAGGATTCAGCATTAGAGAGACGGTTCCAACCTGTTACTGTAGATGAGCCGACAGTGGATGAAACCGTAGACATACTGAAGGGGCTCAGGGATAAATACGAAGCCCACCACAGGGTGCATATCACAGATGAAGCTCTTCTGGCAGCGGCCAGACTTTCCGACCGGTATATAACTGACCGCTTTTTGCCGGACAAGGCCATCGACCTGGTGGATGAGGCGGGGTCAAGGGTACGTCTCCAGGCTTTTACAGCTCCGCCCGACATTAAAGATATAGAAAAGGGGCTTGAAGAAACCCGCAAAGAAAAGGAAGCAGCCATCAACAACCAGGAGTTTGAAAAGGCGGCC
>CBEULQ010000366.1:0-3721 GCA_965543975.1 uncultured Desulfocucumis sp.
CCTTGGCGTAGTGGTTGAGGTGATATAGATAGTAAGATACCCTGAGAAGATCGGCGGTTTTCTCAGGAGCCATGTCCAGGGATGCCAGGTACCGTTCACGGTCCTCCCTGACCTGCCAGGCGCTGGCCGATTCAAAGGCCCTCACCCTGCCGGAGCGGGCGGCTCCGAACCGGACGTTTTCACGGGTGGCCCAGTTGGCCAGTATTCGGGGCATTTCTCCAGCCAGAGATTCAACCTGCTCGGGACTATAAAGATTGACGTCGCCATGCCTAAGCTTTTTTTTGCCCTGTATTTCCAGGTAGCCCTCGTCGGTGAGGAGGCGGACTTTTACCGGAGTTATGCCCAGGGTTGCGCAAACCTGGGCGGTGGTCAGTAAACGTTCATGGTTTTGCATTTGCAACAGTCTCCAAGGATTAAATTAAGTTGGGGACATTCCTCATCCCCAAAGTTAGGCTCTCAATAGAGGGACCTATAACAGCTTGCTCAGCCCCAGTACTATTTCAAGCATGATCAGCAGCACAATAGCCAGTTCCATCAATGTCGACTGCTGGGTGACAATCTCGTCGCTTAGCATGGAATAACTTTGCTGGATGATGGATATTTTTCTTTCTATGCTGTCGGCCCAGGCCCGGGTGCGGAAAATATTCAGAGCTGAGCTGTATACCCTGGCGTAGAAAATATCCTCCGTTACCTTCAATGAATTATGTATGCGCTCGGTAATTTCGCTTACATCCGCCACCAGTTCCATCAACTCGTTCATAATTCTGCGGTACTGTTTGCGGCGTCCGTATCTGGGCACGGTTCCCACATCTTCGATGGCCTGGTACATTTTCCTCATCTCATCGCTAAGAAGATTGTCGTAGTAGCGCAACTCCAGAAGCTGGGAGTTGGCGAATTCCAGCAAGTCCGGTATATCCGCGCTGCCCGAGGCGTCATATACCAGGGCGGAGTCCCAGGTTATAACGGTCAGATCCTCACGGCCGTAGGTGAAGGAGTTAACCATCAGATCCCGCTTGGCCTGTTCGCTTAAAGACTCCGTTTCCGCCAGCAGTAGCGGCGCCGGGTCCCATTGGGGATTCCAATTACGGAAGAAGTATATTGTATAATCCTCCACGAAACCCGAAAGCATGGGTTTGAACATTGCGTCGTGGAGTGTGCGCTGAATCTGTGAAAGCTTATTTTCAAATAGGGGTTCCATACTGTCGGTGTTATACATATATATGGATAATTTGTGGATATTATCATAGTCAAATTCCGCTGGCAGGGCAATTCTTAAGACAATGCTAATTACTCCCAGATCGAATATCCTGGCGGAGAAAGTTGCTTTAAAATGCATTTGCAGGGCGGTTACTGTTTCTTCTCCCAGTTCGATGGTTACCGGGGGGTTTTTTATCTGAATTGATTTAGAGCGAACCCTGGATAGTTTCATCCGGGAGGTGGCTCTTGTCTGGGCCAGTATTTGTTCCACCCTTTCCAGGTTGATTTCTTCCGCCACGTCGAATATTCTATACAGCCAGAAGGAATTTGCCAAAATGTCACCACCATAATTTAGGATTTGAAATATTGTAACAGGATTTGAACTGTTGGGCAAATTTTATGTCTTATATGTATCCTTTTGGTGTTGGAACCTCTGTATTCTTGCAGGGGGTTTTTGTTTTATATGACCAGACATAAAAAGACGCCTTGCCGGTCCTGTTCCCGGCTATTCCCCTTGGATGGAATGTCTGAAGCGCTGTAACCTTTTCAGCTCACATTCCATATCATGCTATAAATGTAATATTAGTGTCATTATAAAAGAGTAGCCACATCCGAAAAGAGGTTGAGCTAGTGAAAATTGAAACAAAGCCGGTTTTAATCATCGGAGCAGGGGTAGCGGGAGGTGTGGTGGCGGAAGTCCTTTCCAAAAACCAGAACAGCGAATTTGAGCCGGTTGGTTTTGTGGACGACGACCCCACAAAACAGGGTCAAATTATACACGGTCTGCCTGTTTTGGGAACAAGGGAGGATATTCCTGTTCTGGTAAACCTTCACAAGATTAAAGAAATCATCATTGCAATGCCTTCCGTCTCAGGGCAGGTTATAAGCAGGATCGTAGAAATCTGTCATAAAAGCAGGGCCCGTTTGAAAATACTTCCCGGTTTCTATGACATAATCACTGGAAAAATCAGTATCAGCAACATCCGGGATATTGAGATGGATGACCTGCTGGGCCGGGATCCCGTGTCTTTGGATATAGAGCAAATCGCCGGATACCTGACCGGCCAGACGATACTGATAACCGGCGCAGGCGGTTCCATCGGCTCGGAATTAAGCCGTCAGGTTGCCAGGTTTTCTCCAAAAGAATTGATTATTGTGGGACGCGGTGAAAACAGTATTTATGAAATTGAGTCGGAATTAAGGGATAGTTTTCCTGATTTGCGGCTAAGATCCGAAATCGGCGACATAAAAGATACTGCCCGCATAAATCAATTATTCGATAGGTATAGGCCCGAAGTTGTATATCATGTTGCGGCCCACAAGCATGTCCCTTATATGGAACAGTGTCCCGGCGAGGCCGTAAAAAACAATATCATCGGAACAAAAAGAGTAGCCGAAGCGGCTTCGCGGGCCGGTGCCGGCACCTTTATCCTGATTTCTTCCGACAAAGCGGTAAACCCTTCCAGTGTCATGGGTGCCACCAAGCGGGTGGCGGAAATGGTTATTCAGATGTTGAACAGCAGGGAGGGGACGCGTTTTGCCGCTGTCCGATTCGGCAATGTTCTGGGAAGCCGGGGGAGCGTAATTCCTTTGTTTAAGAAGCAGATTGCCCGGGGCGGACCCGTTACCATAACCCATCCGGACATGGTGCGGTACTTCATGACCAGCGTTGAAGCGGCGCAGTTGGTTATTCAGGCGGGAGCCTTAGCCAGTGGAGGAGAAATATTTGTGCTGGACATGGGACAGCCGGTGAAAATCATTGATTTAGCGAAAAATCTAATTCGTCTTTCAGGTTATGAGCCTGACGAGGATATTAAGATCCGGTTCACGGGAATTCGTCCCGGCGAGAAATTGATTGAACAGTTGGTTGGAGAAGATGAGGGTCTCATACCAACCGGGCACAAACGGATTTTTGCCATTTCTGAGCGCAGCCAGGATTCTGAAAAAGTGGAGAGCCTTTTGAATTCTTTCGAGATTCCTGAATTTAACTTTCCGGATCACCAAATCATTGCCTTTCTGCAAAAAGTGCTGCCCAAATTTAAATAATAAAACGGCTTAGGATGGTGTCTTCAGATGTCAGGTTCAAAAGGTCGAGGGGAACAGTCGGTAAATTTTTTGAAAGAAAAGATAAAAAACCGTACCGCGGTTGTCGCAGTAATGGGTCTGGGTTACGTGGGCCTGCCGATGGCGGTGGAACAGGCGAAAACAGGGTTTTCGGTTATCGGTATTGATAAGAACAATATAAAGGTAGAACAGATAAATTCCGGGAAGAGCTATATTCGCGACGTGCCTGAAGATATCCTGCATTCTCTTGTGGAGAGCCGAAAATTAAGCGCTCATCATCTTTTTGACCGGGTTATGGAGGTCGACATCATCATTATTTGCGTTCCCACTCCCTTGAAAACGATGAGGCAACCGGATCTGTCCTTTGTGATTGCAGCTGCCAGGGAAGTAGCCGAGCAGATTAAACCCGGGCAACTGATCATTCATGACAGCCAACATGGGTCTTGACAGCCGGGTAACC
>CBEULQ010000367.1:0-3721 GCA_965543975.1 uncultured Desulfocucumis sp.
TACGGAGTTCATTAATATATTCTTTTAAGTCATAATCCATATCCGACAGCAATCCAAAAGTCTGGTCAACTATCCCCTTTTTAGCCTTTGCCTGCTTGGTCTTTAAAACAATCCTTCCTTCCTCAACATAGCAAGCCAGGGTATCCCCTTCTTTAAGGTTAAGGCTATTTCTGGCTTCTGCAGGGATAACAATTTGACCTCTAGATGAAATCTTGACAGTATACATTTCTTACACCTTCTTATATTACTTATTATTCTTATTATATCTTGAGAATCATTGGTTGTCAAAATGGGTAGAGCATGCAATTAGTCTTAGCAGTTGTGTGAAATATGTTTGACCAATCCATGCCGGGGTGTACGCAAGTTCACGTTTAGGTGAAGTTACTTATTCTTTTTAGGGTTTGATTTAATCTGACTTCGTGCATATAATTTACATAGTGTAAACAAGCATGTCGAAAACAGGAGGACGCCATGACTCGCGCAAAGGTAGCCGTGCTGAAAACCTCAACCGCAACCGTTCTGGATGACTATGGAAAGCTTATGCAAGGGCTTCCTGCGTCCTTTCGAAAATGTGCTGCTGCAAAGCCGCTGATGGTCTGGGCGCCCTTTGCCTCAAACGTATATCACGACTTTTTCTGGTATCCCACCGTGGGCGGAAACAGGATAAAGGCCTTCGCCCAAAAGGAGTGGGGGAAGTTGTTTGAAAAGTATTGATGTGGAGCCGGGTATGAAAATATACTTTGTTCTGGCGCTGGCCATTTTATTGAATGCCGGGGCCAATATATTAATGAAAATAGCCATGCAAAAAAGCCCGGTGTTTATTGAGCAGGGCTCTATGTTTAGCAGTTTGATACAGGCTGTTAAAAATCCCTGGCTGCTGCTGGGGGTGTCCTGTTTCGGTCTGGCCCTGGTGGCCTATAGCGCCGTGCTGAGTAAAATAAATCTGAGCATAGCTTATCCCATTATGACCGGGGCGGGGTTTTTGATTGTCTCTATTGTATCGGCGCTGTATCTGAAGGAGCAACTGTCGTACCTGCATGTAATGGGTGCTTTGCTAATTTTGGCAGGGGTTTGGCTGCTTGCAAGCAGGAGTTAGACATTCATTAATCATGGGAGTTTATTAAAATGTTGAATTTTTCCGGATATGATGTTGAAACCCGAAGCAGGAACAGTTCTGCTGATCACCGTGTCGGCGGCACGGAGCTGATCATTGTAATCGTTTTGACCGTTATTGCCGCCATTGTCTGGTACCTTTATTATGAAAAATATTTTATCGGGCTAACCTTAAACGACGCCATGGACTACTCCGGCATAGCCCGCAATGTGGCCGAGGGGGAGGGTTTTATATCACAGTACCTGACTCCCCTGAGCATGGTTCAACAGGGGGTTCCCCAGCCGGACATGTGGCGGGCTCCCCTCTGGCCACTGGCCCTGGCCGGTTTTCAAAAAATATTCGGTTTCATTGACGAAGCCTCGGCACTGGGAACGGGGTTTTTCTTTGTGGCTACCGCACCGGTGATGTTTTTGCTGGCCCGGCGGCTGTTCAACAACGCTGTGGCCATTGCTTCGGTGCTTTTGTATGTATTCAGCCCGCAGATGCTGAATTACAGCATTTCCGGTATGACCGAATCCATGTCGGTGTTTTTCATGGTGCTGGTTTTTCTGGCGCTTTTATCCCCGATGACCATAAACCGCCCCGGGGATCTGCTGCTGGGCTTTGTAATCGGGCTTTTTTACCTGACCCGCTACAATGCCTTATTGTTTCTTCCCTTCATCGCCGTATACCGGGCATATCAGTGGCCTAAGGGGGGATTTGGCCCAATTTTTAGAGTGGTGCTGGGTTTTTTGTTGGCCGTGTTTCCCTGGTTCATCAGAAATACTGTTTTGTTCGGTAATCCGCTATTTTCCCTGCAGAAATACGAGCTGGCGATGTTCACCGAATCTTACCCGGATTACTTGATGTATGTTCTGCCGCACAAGGTGGACGTGGCGGGTTTTTTACTTAATAATACCCGGGAAATAATTGATAAGGTGATCTATAGTTGGAATGAGTTTGTATCCATGTCCGTGACAGCCGATTTCTGGGGGGTAACTCCGTTTATCTTGATACTGTTTCTGCTGCCCGTGTTCCGGCTCAATAAAAGGGTGGCCGCCTTTAAAGCTCTCATTGCCGTTCTTTTTATTGTTCAGCTTGCAGCCCTGCTTGTTATACACTTTATACCAAGGCTGTTTATAATATTTACCCCTCTCATAATCATTGCCGGGGTGGGTTCATTTATAACTCTGTTGAATTTTCTAGCGGATCTTTCGAGGAACTTTTCCCGGCGCAGGGTGTTAAAGCTGGTGATTGGTTCGGGCGCCATAATAATCACCGGTGTGTTTGCCCTGTGGAATTACTTTGACAACCAGCCCGGGGTGCAGGAGAGGACCAGGTTCCCTCTGGCCATTATTGAGCTATCCAAGACAACAGCAGAAGGCGACCTGGTTATGACCAATGAGGGTCACATGGTGAGCTGGTACGGCAACCGCTACGCGGTGAAGATACCTTACTCCATGGAGATGATTCCGGATATGGAGAAAATAAGCGACGTTAAGGCATTGTTTATATCGAACAGGATTTTCTGGCACATGCCCGAAGTTGATAACGGGTGGAAGAACATACTGTACAACCGGCCTGAAGAATTATACGGTTTTCGCCTGCATAAAGTGTTTCCCGACAGCAGTGTATTGTATTTAAAGGAACCGGAGCACAAATAGTAAGCTCCATCTTTTTCGTAGAAATAAATGCCCCTGTCTCCGGCTTCGAGGATCAGGGGCATATGATTATAAGTAATCTTTTTTTAATTTCTATATTTTTATGATATATTAATAGTAATACAAATAACGGTGGTGCTATTAATATGACAATGTTTAACGTTACCGAAATAAGGCAAAATGCCAGCAAGATTATTACTCAGGCCATTGAAACCAAGGAGCCCATAGTATTATTGCAGAGATCAAAGCCTGTAGCCTACATTATTGAAGCCAGGGTTTTTGAAGAGTTACAGGAGAAGGCAAAAAAGGTGGAGCAATACGAAAAGAGAGAAATGGCGAAAGAAACTCTCCAGCGACTGGCCAGATTGAGAAATGAAATGAAACCTCAACCCGATTCCACTCCATTGATTAGACAATTACGTGAAGGGGAGGCGCGGTATGAGTAACTTTATGTGCCTCGACAGCAGTGTTCTTATATAGCTTCTGGTAAATGAAGAGGACAGCGATAAGGCGGCAGCCCTGATGGACAGGGTTGTTAACGAGAGGATGACAGTTGTTTTGCCTGACTTTGCCTGGGCTGAAGTGGGGACGGTCTTGAGAAAGAAGGTTTCCAGAAAATTAATTAGTGCGGAGCAGGCCGAGGTTGCCTGGGAAGCCTTCAACAGTCTCGGGCTATTGACATTTATTAACGATGTGTCCGTAATGCGGGCTGCCTGGCGGATTGCAGAAAAGGAAAAGTTGCCCACTTTATACGATGCGGCTTATCTGGCTGTGGCGGAAATCATGTCAAGACAAAATAAAGAAGTATGCGAGTTCTGGACAGCGGATGAGAGACTTGCGAACTCTGTGTCAGGCAAAAAGTACGTTAAAACATTGAACCGGAGAAATGATTAGTTGTGAAATTCGCCATCTTTTTCGCAGAATAAATGCCCCTGTTCCCGGCTTCGGGGATCAGGGGCATATGGTT
>CBEULQ010000368.1:0-3721 GCA_965543975.1 uncultured Desulfocucumis sp.
CGTTAACACCTAGAATAAGGTCGTAAGTCTGCTTTTTTTGACTAAAATTTTCTTTGAAACAATGTCGGTGGCGGAAATGTCCCCACATGTTCAGAAAATTATATTAAAAGATTTTAACGGGGAACAGGCTATAGACAAAATAAGCCGCTGCCTGAAGCAAAACAAGTGTTTTGAGGAAAATGACAGCGGACATTGGTTCCTTAACCTGGAAGGAGAAAGGGACAATGACAGTTTTTACGCCATGTTGTTAAAGCGCCAGCAACCGATGAGCATCAAGGAGGTTTATAAGGGAGGATCAAAAAATAAAAAGAAGTTTAAATCCTTGGTTTCCGAAGTTGCCGGGCTGATATCCGACGGAAGATTTATACAGCTATCCAACGGGTACTGGGGTCTAACCGAGTGGGAAGTGGAGACGGGACAGTACTCTCTGAAACAGCTGGTGATAAAGGCATTGAAAACCCACCCCGGCGGGCTTTCCGTCAATCAGGTATACGAACTGGTGAACAGTTGGAAGCCCACAACAATTAAAGCAATAGAAGGGGTTATGGAAAAGTTTCCATATTTTGAAAAGGTGGGGGACGGGGTGTGGAGTTATAATGCCGCCAGCCAGATAGCATACGATGCCCTGACCAAAAGGTTCCTGGTTTCCCTGAGCCGCCAGCGCGAGCGGTGGGTAAAAGAAAGGGAAAAAAGAAACAGCAAGCAGGCTGCCATTGAAAGACAGATGCGGGAAATTGAATCTGTCTACAAGGAAACCGCAGCAGCCCTGGCATTGAAAATGGAGGAGTCCGGCAGGCAGGAGCAATTGGTGACCCAGATGGCGGAGAAAGACTTGCTTCTTTCCCTGAGGAAAAAAGAAATTTTCAGGTACAGGGAGCACATAATGAAACTGGAGGCAAAGTCAAACAGTATTTTACATCAGTGCAGGCTGTGGGTTAAAAAGGCCAGGGATGGCGAGGAGGATAACAGAAAATTAAGGGAAGCCCTGCAGAAGAACCAGACCAGTCTGGAAACACTCTTTACAAAACTGCAGCAATACAAAGAAAAGGACCGGGAGAATAAAGCCCACCTGGCGGAATTGAAGGACAGGCACGCCACAAGGGTTGCGGAGCTTCAGACGGAAATAGTGGAGCTTAAAAACAAGCTGGACAGAACACTGGAAATTGCGGTTCACGAGGAAAAAAGGCTTAAGGAAGAGGTTAATTCACTCAGCAATGATTTGAAGGAGGCGCTGGAGACAAGGGAGGAGATGCAAAGGAATCTGCGCTTTGCCCAGCAGGAGTTGAAAAGGCATAAGGAAGAAAAGAAAAATATTGAAAGCAGGGTAAACAACCCCCTGGTCCGGATGGCTATGCGCATATATTCATGGTTCGGGGGCTATAAGAAATACACGGCGTCTTAATTGACGCCTTTATTGTTTTTAGAAGACAATAGCTGTGGTATATTGAGAGGGAAAATATTTGTGGTGGTGAGAAGTTTGGAGAATGTTAAGGTACTGGTAGTGGATGATGAAGAAAAAATACGTGAACTGGTTATAACTTACCTGGCGGCGGAGGGCTTCACAGCCGAAGGGGCGGCAGACGGCAGCCAGGCTGTTGAGGCGCTTACCGTAAAGGGCTATGACCTGGTGATTCTCGACCTGATGATGCCGGGGATGGACGGGTGGTCGGTTTGCCGGGAAATAAGAAAGATTTCGGATATACCTGTAATTATTCTTACCGCCAGGGGTGATGAAATAGACAGGATACTGGGACTTGAACTGGGTGCAGACGATTACGTGGTCAAGCCGTTTAGTCCCAGGGAGTTGGTGGCAAGGGTCAAGGCGGTTTTGCGTAGAACCAGAAAACAGGAGCCGGAGGCAGCTGAACGGGAAAAGGATATTCAATACAACGGTTTAAGGATAAACAGGGCTTCAAGGGAAGTAACCGTAAATGGCCGGTTGCTTCAGCTTACTCCCAAGGAATATGATTTGCTGCTTAACCTGGCTGGTTCGCCCGGTAGGGTATTTACCAGGGAGCAGCTTTTGGAAAACGTCTGGGGGTATAATTTTTTCGGAGAGGCGCGTACGGTGGACACGCATATTACCCGGCTCAGGGAAAAAATATCCAGGGTACCCGGATCACGGCAGTATATTCATACGGTCTGGGGAGTTGGTTATAAATTTGAGGTCGAGAAATGAAAAGAAAAACAATTGTGTTTAAACTCTGGATTGCCATGCTGGGATTGATAACGGCGGTACTTATTTTTTCAGCACTGATACAGGCCGGCATATTGCAAAAAATTTACCTGGATCAGCAATCCGCGAGAATTATTGAAAGCGGATTGAATCTGGCAGGTGAAATTGATATATCGGATAAACTCCAGCTAAACCGCCTGGTGGAAAACACGTCGGATAACCTTGGAGCCAGTGTACTGGTAGTAGATTCCCGGGGAGAAATAATGGCCTGGAAACGGGCCGAAGGAGCCCCCGGTATGGGTATGGGGATGGGCATGGGGCATGGCGCCGGTATGGGTATGGGCTACGGGATGCAGCAGAAGATGAATGCGGGAAAACCATTTACCTCTGCTGACGTATCAAAGGTGCTGGCCGGAGAGCAGCTGGTAAGACGTGAGTATAATCCTTATTTCAAAACAGATGTAATGCAGGTGGGCGTACCGGCGGAAAAGGAAGGAAAAATAGTTGGGGCGGTTATGATCCAAACGCCCCTGGCCCCCATTGTGAACAACCTAAGAGCGCTTCAGCAGGCCGGCCTTTATGCCCTGGCACTGGGCGGACTGGCGGCCACCCTGCTGGCGCTGCTGCTGGCCAGGAGCATAGTGGAACCACTTTTGAAAATGAACCGTGCCGCCAGGTCCATGGCGGAGGGCGATTATGATATACAGGTTCCGGTTAAATCCAATGATGAAATGGGAATACTCGGCGAATCTATAAATCTACTGTCGGCAAAACTCAAGGAAAAAATATCCCAGTTGGAAAGAATAGATAATACCAGACGTGAATTCGTGGCAAGCGTTTCCCACGAGCTGAGAACCCCTCTGACTATTATACAGGGCTATACCGAAGCACTGGTGGACGGTATGGACAGGGATCAGGCTCAAAAGGAACAATACCTTAACAATATACTGGTGGAAACCACGAGGCTAAAAAGGCTTGTGGAGGATTTGCTGAATTTAGGCAGGATGGAAGACGGCCGTGTTTCAATGGAAGTTAAGGAAGTAGACATGCTTACTGTTATGCGCAGAGTATTAGATAGGTTTAAAAGTCTGGCTTCGGAAAAGGACCAGAAACTGTTTGTGGAAGCAACTGCCGAAAACTATATGGCGAAAGCAAATGAGGATAAAATGGAGCAGGTTATAATAAACTTGGTGAACAATGCGCTGAATTTTACTCCTGCAGGCGGAGTTGTTGGCGCAAAGATTGACAAGTCCGGCGACCAAATCAGAATTTCAATAAGAGACAGCGGTCCCGGAATACCTGAGACGGAACAATCCCTTGTATGGGAGCGCTTTTATAAATCCGATCCGTCGCGAAACAGAGAGCAGTCAGGCAGCGGGCTTGGACTGGCCATCGTGCGCGGCATAGTTGAGCTGCACGGCGGTAAGGTGGGTGTGCAAAGCGTCCCGGGTAAAGGCTCAACCTTCTGGTTCACCGTGCCCGCAGTGGACACATCTTCTTATGTTGACGGATCACACTCATCTTAAACAATTTTAGAGAAGGAAG
>CBEULQ010000369.1:0-3691 GCA_965543975.1 uncultured Desulfocucumis sp.
GAGGAGGTGAAGGTGTGTTAAAGGGCCTGGTAACCGCCTTTCATGTAATTATGTCCATAGCTCTTATTGCTTCAGTTTTACTGCAGTCTGGAAAAAGTGCCGGTCTGTCCGGGGCTATTGCCGGCGGAGCTGAAACTTTTTTCGGCAAGAAAAAAGGAATGGACGAGTTGCTGGGCAAGGTTACAATAGCAGTGGCACTGTTGTTTGGGGTTTCGTCTCTTCTGTTGGGTTTGTGGTAATTCTTTAATAACAAAGAAAATTTTTAGGGGAAGAGGAGGGTAAAGTTAAAAGTGGAAAACATGACATTAGCTTATTATGCTGCTGGCGCAGGCGCATTGGCGCTGCTTTTCGCCCTTTTCACAATGGCCCAGGTGCTCAAAGAAAGCATGGGCACACCCAAGATGAAACAGCTTTCCGAAGCTGTTCAAGAGGGTGCCATGGCGTATATGAACCGCCAGTATAAAACACTGGCTCCTTTCGCTATTGTAATTTTCGTATTACTTTGGGTCGCTCAGTATTTTGTGCACCAGGCACCCGGTTCCCACCTGCCCGTGGGCCCGGCCTCCGCTATTTCGTTCCTGGTGGGTGCTGTTTGTTCAGCCATCGCCGGTTATATCGGTATGAACAGTACCACCAAGTCTAACGCCCGTACCGCCGAAGCCGCCCGTAGCAGCGGACTGGGCAAAGCCCTGCAGGTTTCTTTCCGGGCCGGCGCAGTTATGGGTCTTTCCGTGGCAGGTCTTGGCCTTCTGGGTGTTTCCGTTCTTTTCATCATTTTCCAAAGCCCGCTGATTATTAACAGCTTCGCTTTCGGCGCTTCGGTTATAGCGTTCTTCGCCCGGGTCGGCGGCGGTATCTACACCAAGGCTGCTGACGTGGGTGCTGACCTGGTGGGTAAAGTGGAAGCCGGTATTCCGGAAGACGATCCCCGTAACCCCGCTACCATCGCCGACAACGTCGGTGACAACGTGGGTGATACTGCCGGTATGGGTGCCGACCTGTTTGAATCCTACGGCGCCACCACTATTGCCGCCATGCTTATCGGTAATACTCTGTTCGGTTTCCCCGGCGTTATCTTCCCGCTGCTGGTTGGCGCGGTGGGTATTATTTCAGCTATTATAGGTACATTTACTGTGCGCACCAGTGAAGGTGGAAACCCGCAGGCCGCTCTGAACGTAGGTCTGTGGAGCACCAACATTCTTACCGCCATCGGCACATTCTTTGTGGCCAAGGCTGTTTTCCCCGTTGAAGCCACTGTTATTATAAACGGTCAGGACACCGGTGTGGCTTTCGGCGGAGTTTATTTCGGTATCTTCCTGGCCGTTATGGCCGGTTTGATTGTTAACGTTCTGGTGGGTTATCTTACCGAGTTCTACACCGCTGCCGGCAAAGGTCCTGTAACCAGGATCGCCGAGGCTTCCAAGACCGGTCCCGCCACCAACGTTATTCACGGTCTGGCTGTGGGTATGGAATCGGTATTCTTCCCCATGCTGACCTTTGCCGCTGCTATTTTCATTTCCTACTGGGCTGTTTCTGCTTATGCCCCGGAAGGCCAGGCTTTACTGTGGTCCATTTACGGTATTGCCATGGCTGCCATGGGTATGCTTTCCACCGCAGGTATGGTTGTGGCCATGGACTCCTTCGGTCCTGTGGCTGACAACGCCGGTGGTATTGCTGAAATGGCTGAACTTCCCAAAGAAGTGCGTGAGAAAACCGACAAACTGGACGCCGTGGGTAACACCACCGCCGCCATTGCCAAGGGCTTTGCCATCGGTTCCGCTGCCCTTACCGCTCTGGCCCTGTTCAGCGCTTATGTTGACGGTGTAAAACACAAATTTGCCGATGTATTACCTAACGGTGAGTTTGTAGTTAACCTTACCGAGCCCATTGTTCTGGTGGGTGTGTTTATCGGTGGTGCCATTCCTTTCCTGATTGGCGCCAGCACCATGCGCGCCGTGGGTGAAGCCGCCTTCGGCATGGTGGAAGAAGTTCGCCGCCAGTTCCGTGAGATCCCCGGCATCATGGAAGGTACAGGCAAACCTGACTACGCCCGCTGCGTGGACATTGCCACCCGCTCCGCCATCGGCAAGATGATCTTCCCCGGTGTTATAGCCGTATCCGTTCCCGTCATAGTCGGTTTCCTCCTCGGAGCCAAGGCTCTGGCCGGCTTCCTGGGCGGGCTGACCACCGTTGGTGTGTTGCTGGCCTTGTTCCTGGCCAACGCCGGCGGCGCCTGGGATAACGCCAAGAAATACATCGAAGGCGGCGCACTGGGCGGCAAGAAGAGCGAACCGCACAAAGCTGCTGTTATCGGTGACACCGTTGGTGACCCCTGCAAGGACACCTCCGGTCCTGCCATGAACCCGCTGATCAAGGTTGCCGGAACCATTTCCCTGATCCTTGGTCCGCTTCTTACCAAACTGTAAGAGATATCCGAAACACGTAACAGCCGGGCGATTTCGCCCGGCTGTTTTGTTTAAGGTCAGGGGACACACCTCCATTTGGAGCCTGACTTTGGGGTCAGAGGAATGTCCCCAACTAATGCCTGACTTTGGGGTGAGGAATGTCCCCAACTTAGCGTATCAACAGGTATGCAACTCCTGCCAGGGATATTGTAACGCTTGTGGCCAGCAGGAAGCATAATCTTTTTAACAGCAAAATTTTTTGTTCCATTAGTGACACCCTGTTTTCCAGTGATTCTGCCGGATTGACCAGCCTGGTCCGAATGGAACAGGCCAGTGATCCAACCTCTTTATTCAGTTTATCGGATTGCTTCATACTAGACATCCACTCCCGCCTGGTTTATGGCGTCCCGCATGGCGGATAAAATTAGTATGGGTAGTTGCTGTATTGATTGCTCCAGTAGTTCCAGGCGCACCTTTATGGTGGCGAATTCATCTTTTTCCTGTTTCTGAATAGCCTGCAGAAGTTCCAGCAGGCGGCGGTTTTCATCCAGCACCGGATCCATCAGCTTCAATCTGGCTCCTTTCATAATATCTCTGGTCAGTTTTTGGAGAACCTCGTCCTGCTGTTTGACATGGTTTGTATTTTTATCCACAGAAATACCCCCTTAAATTTCATCCATGGCTTTTTTCAGCATTAAAAGTAGTTTAATCAACTGGCGCTCGTTATTTCGGGCGGTAACCGTTTCCACCTCCCGGATGATGTCTTCAATTACCACTGATTTTACTTCTTCCCCGGTCTTGCTGCTTATTTCCCTAATTATTTTTTTCAACCTTTCATCTAGCAGCCTGGCGTTTTCCATGCTTTATTACCCCCCGGCTTGTTGGACATTCTGGACACAAACTTTAATTCATCCAGATATTTTTTTATTGTTATTGCATTCCTGGAATCCTTGTTACGCAGGGTTTCGGAAGAATAACGTTCTAATGCTTCCCCCAGCATATTGCGGAGTTTTTCTTCTGTTTCCCGGAGCAGCTGTTGGTGCTGGTCTGCGGCGCTTCGCGTCAGTTGACGGACCAGACGGTTGTATCCCTCGTCCCTGCCCTGAAGTGCTTCAAGGGCTGAAATCATGTATACCCGGGGATAGGGTAGAGGTTGTTAGCCACTTAGGATGGGTAGTTTTAACCTGACAAAAAGGGAAGCCTTTTCCATTTCCAGTTGATTCATGGTGTCGGCAAAATTGATAACGTAATAAACCTCCCGCGGGTTGTTCTCAACTGAATTGATT
>CBEULQ010000370.1:0-3691 GCA_965543975.1 uncultured Desulfocucumis sp.
CCATATTTACATGGGTGGTGCCCTCCAGCCTCGGAATCATACCAATATCACGTATGGCCAGTTCAAAATAGGTGTCCTGTTCAAAACCCTTGGCGGCAATGGCATCCAGCATCATATCAATAACCTTCATACCCTGGGTGGTAACCTTCATCTTCTGAATGGGATTGAATAGCAGGTAGCGCCGGTCATTTTCCGAGGATGACCGGAAATAATCCACAGCCCGCAGGGCAAAGAGTTTCATGGCAATTATCCTGGCAAAGGACTCGGTAAAGAGCTTTTTAACGTGGCTGAAATCTGTTACCTTTTTGCCGTAGAGTATGCGGTTGGAGGCATGGTCCAGGGCTTCGTAAAAAGCGTGTTCGCATATGCCCACCGAAGCGAATCCGAGTTGGAATTTGCCTATATTTATAGTTGACAGTGACGAATCCCAGGCCAGAGCCCCTTCCGAAAGTATATCTTCTCTTTTTATAGGGTAGTCTTTGATGGCAAATTCGCCCACATAAGCCGGCCGAACACCGGAAGTATATATTTTTTTAACCAGTTCATACTTATCATGTTTCGGGTCCACCACAAAGAACACAAAATCCCCTGTGTCCGCATGTTTGGCGAATACCGAAACCAGCGCCGCTTCATTGGCATTGCCTATGTAATACTTGTCGCCGCTGCCCAGGTATGTGCCGTCTTCTTGCGGGAATAATTTCATCTCATTGGAATACAAATCGGCACCGTGCGATTTTTCCGACATGCCGAAAGCAAATATGCCGCCTTCCTTAAGCAGCCGCCCCGTTTCCTGTTTGACCTTTTCATTATCTCCCATCCATATGGGACCCAGCCCCAGAATGCTAACCTGGTAACAATACTGGTAGGCTAAAGAATAAAATGCCGATACCTCTGTGAACTCGCAAACCCTGGATAAATCAAAACGCGCATCCGGATCGCCGTAACCGGATGGAGTCAGTAGAGCCGCAAAAATATTTTCGTCCTTAATAAACTGTAAAAAATCCTCATACCATTTGCATTCCTGGTCGTCTTCCTTAATGCTTTTTAGTCCCTTTTTTTCAAAAAAACCAATGGTTTTTAGCATTATATCCCGGGTTTTCTGATCCGGAAATTCCCTTTGATATTTTTTAGGATTCAAGAAAAGCATAATCACCCTCCTAACAGGTACCCACCATATTTAATTATTTAGGCCTGCCCTCCAGGCCGGTCAGGCATAACGGTAAATATTTTTTGTATTTGTATTCTGTAAAAAATAAGGCATACCCCTTAAGGGTTGCCCAAAATATATTATGGATGGTAGATAAACTGGTTTAATAATCAAAAGATTCCTCGGGCACATCCAGCACTGAAGTGTCTTCCTCCGCCATGAGCTTGGCGGTAAGCATTACCTCGGGAACTATATTGCGGACGTAATAACGCGCCGCTTCCACTTTACCCCTGTAGAAGGCGTAGTCGAAATGCCCTTCTCCCAGTTCAGCCGCTTTCCCGGCAGCAAGAAGGGCCTGTTCCATTATCAGAGTGCCGCAATACAGCTTTGCCGTGGCGTGCAGCACACGTGTGGCATAGAGGGGCAGCATGTCAAATTTCTGTTGCATGTAAAATCCCATGGCAATCTTTTGAATTCCCCTATATGCGTTGTAAGCTTCACTGAGGACAGCATATTCCTTGCTGAATTCGGCATTATCCCTAAATGATTCAATAGTCTGCTTCAATTCAACCATCCAGCCCTTGAATATCTCGCCGTTCTTCATGGTCCATTTGCGTCCAATAAGGTCCATGGCCTGAATATAGTTGGTGCCTTCCCAGATGGACAATATTTTGCAGTCCCGGGCGGATTGGGCAACCGGGTATTCCTCCGAAAAACCGTATCCGCCGTAAACCTGAATGGCTTCAGCCACCAGGGGCCACACCACGTCGGAGGCATATGCTTTTACCATGGGTATATTCACATCAACAGCGGCGCCGGCTTTTGCCCTTTCTCCCTTGTCCGGATCTTGATGCTGAATGTCCGCATAAAAGGCTGTTTTGCATATAAGCGCCCGTACGGCTTCAATATGAGCCTTCATATCCAGAAGCATGCGCCTTACGTCGGCATGTTTTATAATGGGAAGACGCTCACCTTTGGGGTTAGTCAGGAGACGGCCCTGTACTCTCTCCCGGGCGTACTTGGCAGCATTATTATAAGCAACCGCACTTATGGACAGAGCCATAAGTCCTGTCTCAAAACGGGCCCCGTTCATCATCTGGAACATCTGGGCCATACCGCTGGCCTTCCCCTGCTCATCAGGGGGATTACCCAGCAGGTACCCGAAACATTCATTATTGTCGCCAAAACTTAGCATGGCAGTGGCAGATCCCTTCAAGCCCATTTTGTGTTCCACGGCCACAGTGGTGACGTCATTGTTTCCTAATATCTCGCCTTCTTCATTCACCTTGTATTTGGGAATTACGAAGAGAGAAATTCCTTTGGTCCCCGGTGCCGCCCCCTCTATGCGGGCCAGCAAAAGGTGTATTATGTTTTCCGTAATGTTCTGATCGCCCCCGGTAATAAAGCATTTAGTCCCTTTTATCTTGTACAAACCGGGAGTATCAGTGGGCAATGCTTTGCTTGTAATATCACCTACGTCCGAGCCGGCGTTGGGCTCGGTGAGGCACATAGTGCCGGACCAACTGCCGTCCAGCATTTTGGGCAGGAAAATGTTCTTCAACTCTTCGCTGCCGAAGGTTTGAATTAGCCGTGCTGATCCCGTAGTAGCCCCCACATAGGGCACGAAAGCCGGGCTGGCGCCGGTCATAAACTCATTAACTGCGGCAAGCAAGAGCTCCGGCATGGCAGCTCCGCTTTCCAGGTCCAGATTGCTGGAACCCCAACCGTTTTCCTGAATAAATGTAAACGCTTCTTTGAAGGAATCCGGCAGTACAACCTCTCCGTTCACCAGGTGGGCCTGTTGCCTATCCCCATCCTCATTGGTGGGAGCAACAACCTCCCGGGATACCTTGTAAGCCTGATCCAGAATCATGTCTACATCGTCCACGCTGTAGGATTCGCTGAATGCCTCGTAAGACAAAATTTTCTCCAGGGGAAGCCATTCTTTAAGTATAAATTTGTGGTCCCTATAGGACAGCATGAAATTGGAACCCATATTATCAATTCCTTTCAACTAAATAATCAAAAAATTCCGCTAACCTTACTTTATACCCTGAATGAACATTCAGTCAATAGGCAAATGTCAATTTACAGACATTTTTATATCAACACCCTGGGAACAAAAACATAGTTTAATCACAATCTCAACTGACAATGCCCTAAAAAAGAAAATACCCCTAAGGGGTCGGTTTTTAGCCGGCAAACGATTTTATCAGAATAAACTAACTGTAGCTGACCACTGTGTTCCGGATATTTTTTTATCTTTTTCATATCGAATATTAAATTATACTTGTGACAAGTTCTCTGAAGTGCGTGCTTATTTCACCTGCGTTTAGCGTCATGCAGTTATACCTGTCACCATACGTGTATTCATACTTTTTAGATAACCCCGGGAAAATTTCATCAAGCTTATGGTAAGCTGTCAGGATTTTTCTGATGTGACAATAATGTTTTGGCGCTTATTTCCTTTATCATTTCCTCATTTGCATAAGCCTTTCCCTGGTATCCGGGGCATGTTTGAATATCTCATCCAGTTTGCCGCAG
>CBEULQ010000371.1:0-3691 GCA_965543975.1 uncultured Desulfocucumis sp.
ACCTCCCCAAAACAGCCTCTGCCTCTCCCCTGGTCCGGCGTCCCTTTTCTACATCCCTGTAAAGGTTTTTTGATATGGATTTCAATCCCCGGTCAACATATTGGGTGTCGATGTCCCTTAAAACCACCAGGTAGCCGCTATCCGCCGCTATCTGGGCAATGCCGGAGCCCATCAAGCCCGCGCCTAATACACCTATAGTTTTAATTTCCATCGCTTTAATCCCTTTCTCTTTCCAGAATCATGGCCATACCCATACCGCCGCCCACACACATGGAAGCCAAACCCTTTTGCAAATTCCGCCTTTTCATTTCATGGATCAGGGATACCACCAGTCTTGCCCCTGTACATCCCACCGGGTGCCCCAGACCCACGCCGCTGCCGTTGACATTGGTGATTTCCCTGTTTAATTCCAGCAGCTTTTCGCAGGCCAGGTACTGGGCGGCGAATGCTTCGTTCAACTCGATCAATTCCATGTCACTGAGGCTTAAGCCCGCTCTTCTCAGGGCTTTTTTGATGGCCGGCACCGGGCCATAGCCCATCAGGTCCGGCTCTACCCCCGCCCTGGCAAAGCTCACGATGCGCGCCAAGGGCTTCAATCCCAGCTCTCTGGCTTTGTCCAGGGACATGAGCAGCACCACCGCCGCCCCATCATTTAAACCGGACGCGTTGCCGGCTGTGACAGTACCGTTTTTCCTGAAAGTAGACGGCAATTTCGCCAGCTTTTCCATAGTTAAGTCAGCGCGGGGGTGTTCATCCTGATCAACTATTTTGGACTGGCCCTTACGCAGCGGCACCGTAATCGGAAGAATCTCTTCCTGAAAGGTACCCTGTTGTATTGCTTTGACCGCATTCATGTGGCTCCTCAGGGCGATTTCATCCTGCTCCTCCCTGGAGATGGAGTATTTATCCGCCAGCCGTTCGGCTGTCTCACCCATTAAAATATGGTGAATGGGGTCGGTCAACATCTCCCACAGGGCGTCTGTCATCTGACCGTGCTGCAGGCGCTGCCCCCAGCGGGCTCCTTTTAAAACATACGGCACCCCGCTCATTACCTCGGTTCCACCGGCCAGAACTATTTCTGAATCCCCGGTGGCGATTTGCTGGTATCCGCAGACGATTGCCTGCATACCGGATGAGCACTGGCGCTGAATGGTCATGCCTGTAACTTCATCGGGAAAACCGGCCACCAGGGCGGCGGTCCGGCCCACATTGGGCTCGTCCGTGCGCTGGGCACAATTGCCAAGGATGACATCATCCACCATGCCTCCATCAACTGATACCCGCCCAAGGGTCTCTTTCATTACCGAAACAGCCAACTGATGAGGAAGCAGGTCTTTAAAAGCGCCTCCGAAATCACCTATGGGGGTTCTTACCCCGCTGACAATGACTACATCCTTAAACAACGTACCACCCCTTTTTTAATTTCCTACCCGGTGCATCACCTTGCATCGGAATGACCGGCACTAACCGTATATTTATGAATCGGTATAAGCATAGATGCGTGGCAGGACCGGATAGTCTTTAAATAATAATAGAACAATTATTTTGAATTACACCTCTATTTATGCTATTGCAAAAAATTTACCACTGGTATAATTGCTTATTTCCTTTAAAAAAGGCGATGATTCCGGGGTAAATCGGTTTTTGCATCATTTATGCATCATAAATGCATCACCCTTGCATCGCATCGCTTCCTCCATATTCCAAAAAAGCCCACCATAGCCTTAATGGTGGGTAAATCAGTTTTTCCTGGTAATATTGTACTTTTTCATTTTACGAACTACGGTTGACTGGTTAACCCCAAGGGCTTCGGCAACTTTTCTGGTGCTTTGCAGGCGGTGATAAAGCTCTGTGATAATTTCTTTCTCTGATAAGGAAAATGATCCATTTACGCTAAAACCGGAGCCTTTGTTTAAAACGTTTATAGGCAGTTCCCTGGCTCCAATGATATCGCTCTGGGTTATAACAACCAGCCGCTCAATCAGGTTTTCAAGTTCCCTGACGTTTCCGGGCCAGGGGTAATGATAAAGTATGTCCATTGCTCCGGTGTCGATACTCTTTGCCTGGTGATGTTTTTCGTTAAATTTCTGTAGAAAGTGTGAGATTAAAAAAGGAATGTCCTCTTTTCGCTCCTTTAATGGAGGGATGACGATGGGAATTACGTTCAGGCGGTAATATAGGTCCGCCCTGAAAAGTCCTTGCTCAACCATTGAATAGATGTTTCTGTTGGTGGCGGCAAGAATTCTCAAGTCAACCTGTATAGGTTTTGTGCCTCCCAATCTTGTTACAACCCTTTCCTGTATTACCGTCAACAGCTTTACCTGCAGGGCCAGTGGAAGTTCAGCTATTTCATCAAGAAAAAGAGTACCTTTGTGAGCCAACTCCAACATACCGGGTTTACCTTCCCGCTTTGCGCCGGTAAAAGCCCCTCCTTCATACCCGAACAATTCCGACTCCAGTAAATTTTCAGGTATCGCTCCGCAGTTCAAGCGGATAAAAGGAAGTTTCGACCTTTTGCCCGCATTATGGATCAGCCTGGCCACAACTTCCTTACCCACACCGGAATCACCTAATATCAGCACGGTGGAATCCACCTTGGCAACCCTAATGGCCAGATCAATAACCTTCCTCATTTGCGGGCCATTGCAGACAATGCTGTGACCCAACCACTGTGAACGGAGTCTTTCCAGCTCCAGTTGGTAAACTTCATTTAATTCTTTACTTGTTTGCAATTGCTGTTTTAGATTGGTAAGGTCGGTAATATCCCGGCAATTTACCATAACCCGGAAAACCCTGGAGTTTTTCTTGGAAATGATGGGGTTTGCGGTAAGGAGTACTTCCTTAAGGGAACCGAATCTTTTTATAAAACTAATAGGGGTTTTTTTATCCATGGCCTGCTTGCTTATGTCGGTTATAGCCCTCTTTAAACCGCTTTTTTCAAACACCTCGTTGATTAGAGAATTATCACCGGATTTCTGTTCATCCAGATTAAGAACAAGTTTTTTTAAAGCTTCGTTGGATTTGACAGGATTACCGTACTCATCCACCACCACAATGCCGTCGTAGGATGAGTTTATGATGGCGTCAAGGTCCTGGTATAGCATTT
Organism: uncultured Desulfocucumis sp.; assembly: GCA_965543975.1. Lineage (GTDB taxonomy): Bacteria > Bacillota > Desulfotomaculia > Desulfotomaculales > Desulfocucumaceae > Desulfocucumis. The sequence goes on from CBEULQ010000371.1 coordinate 3,107, forward strand.
CAAAGGCATGAACAAGGTCCGTGCGGGTCATCATGGCCACCAGTTTTCCTGCCTGATCCACCACAGGAAGCCTGCCTATATTGTAATCCCAGGCCATCTGCCAGGCTTCCTCCACGGACTGGTCGCTATTGATGGTTTTAACATCCCTTTTCATCAAAAGCTCAATTTCCGATTCAAAAGGAATGCCGTTTACTATGGCCCGGTAAAGATGGGTTTTGGTGAGGATGCCGACAATATTGCCTTCATCGTTGATAACCGGCGCCCCGTCAATACTATATTTTAGGAAAATGGCGGCGGCTTTGGCCAGACTCTCCTTCTCATTCAGGGAAACCGGATTGGGACTGGCAAAACTTACGACTTTCATGACATCCTCCATGACTAAAGCTTTTTATGTTCCGGAGTTCAGATGGTTCTATTATATAGCAATTATAGTGTTTTCTGAATTACTAAACCGTCTCTTTTGCCAATTCAACAATCTAACAACCGGCACCGGCGTTCTAAAAAAAATAAGGGCGAACGTATTTACGCCCGCCTTTTAAAGAGAGGTGAGTTAGCGGAAATTATGAAGCAAATCCCATTATGTAG
>CBEULQ010000372.1:0-3687 GCA_965543975.1 uncultured Desulfocucumis sp.
ATTAAATATATAGACGTAAATAGTCTTGAGCCGCTTCCTCGTTTGCCTCTTTATCAAGCAAATCTATCTCCCTGGCCGTCAGGTCCATTACTTTGACTTCTCCCCTGGCGCTTGTTTTTTCAGGAAACAAAAAATCACCTCCGAAAAACATTATCCCCGCTGATGAAATAATTAATTCCGGCGTAACAAAACAAACCACCGGTAAAAAATAAATTCCGCCCCGGGGCGGAATTTATTTAAATAATGAGTAAACCTGTAAGCCGGGTTCTGTCTGGGGTGATCATCTATCTGAGGGCGGCTGTTGCCGGCCGCCTCTTGCGACCTTACCCGGGAGCGGAGCGGGCCACTCCGTTGCCCCCCTATTCGGTCTTGCTCCGGGTGGGGTTTACCTAGCCGTCCGGTCGCACGGACGCTGGTGCGCTCTTACCGCACCGTTCCACCCTTGCCTGTTTGAGAAGTGAGAGGCGGGAAGTTAGAAGTGAGAAATAATTATCTTGTTTCCCCGTTTCTCGCCTCTTACCTCTCACTTCTCACCTCTCAGACAGGCGGTCTGCATTTCTGTGGCACTTTCCTTGGGGTCGCCCCCACTGGGAGTTACCCAGCACCCTGCCCTGCGGAGCCCGGACTTTCCTCAGGCGCGGCCTTTCGGCCCCTGCGCCCGCGACCACCCGGTTTACTCACCTCTTAACAGAATTATATCATTAACGGCTGTTCCGTAACAAATGCCGGCAAGGCTATAATTAACCTTATAAATATTATATCCAGGCGAAAACAAAAAAAGATTGTTTGACGCTATAATATATATCATAGGAATTCGCCGAAAAAAACATGATAATAAAACCTTTTTATGGTATTATTGTTATAAAAAACAGGGATGTGTAATTGTATGGCGGTAGGCACCGGTATCAGTCGAAATGGGGCCAAACAGAAACAAAAGGGGGACAAGTGGAGCTGCGGGTGCACCACAATTTACTGCCCGGCCCAGGTAAATGCGGAATGTTTGAATTGCGGCGGAACTTTTAATCGAATTGTACATAAACAGTCATCCCACACCCCAAGGGTTTCCGCAAACGGTGGCGAGAAGGTTTTAGAACTGGTTACCGACAGCGGATCGGAAGAATCCGCCGGGACCAGGTGCGACCGCTGTACAGGCCAGGGCTGGATTAAAGCCTATACCCAGGAGTGGGACAGAATTAAATGCCACCATGCCCCCTGTCCGGTGTGCCAGGCCAGGGAGTGGCTGGACTGGTCGGCTGACAAAAGGCTTATGACGATAAAGTGAACCTTAAATCCGGGCGTTGAAACGCCCGGATTTATTACTTTCCTCTCCAGAAAAGCCTGTTGTCCCTGACATGGCATTCAGCCTGTCCGGTTTCCAGTAGATAGCCCAGGTAGGATGTGATTGTGGTCCTATAAAGGAAGTAAAGGGATTGTATACCTATGTTGAAATTAATCATGCTGCACAACCCGGCCACCACATCCTCCACGGTGCCTGGATTCCCGGAAATAATATGCATAACCATTTCCACCTGTTGCTGTACCGTCTTCCAGTTCTGGTTTATAACCTCTCCGGGGGCGGTCAGGTCCCTGCCATGGGCCGGTACAGCTACGGACGCATTTAAGGACATAATCCGTTCCAGTGAATCAAAGTAGCCTGATATATTCACATTGTAAGGTATGCCATGCTTTTGCAGGTATTCCGGGGCCAAAAAGGCATCGCCGCAGAACAACACCCCCCGGGCTGAAACTCCAATCTGGTCGTGGCTGTGTCCGGGTAGACGGTGTATTTCCAGTTCCATGCCGGCTATATTGACTGAGGTTTCTCCCCCGGTTATTGTGGTGACTTTGCTTGGCCGGGCGCAGAGGAATTTATTTGTCATGTCCTTCCATGGCACGGTACCCCCCAGTAGATAAAGCGGTTCCAGGGAGGGATCGGCGATAAAGGGGGCTTCTCCCTCCGTGGCGTAAACAGGGATGCCCAGCCTGTCCTGCAACAACTGGTTTCCCCCGATGTGGTCGGCATGGGAGTGAGTGTTGATAACAGCTACGGGCTTAAGTTTATGCTCTTCAAGTATTTTGAGTGTTTTTTTTGCCACCTGCTGGTCGATACCGGTGTCCACCAGTATGGCCTGCCCGCTGTTATTGGCGATTACACCTATATTAGTGGACCCCGAAAGGTAAAAAACATTTTCGGCAAGTGTGATAAAGTCCATTGCATCATATCCTTTCATATGCGCTAAATAACATTATACAGCTATTCAGGGAAAGTTTTCACAAAAATATACCCGTGATATAATTAGTTATCCATCTTTTGTAGAAAAGGGTGATTAATTTGGATTTGCAGAAGGAATTGAATTACATGACCCTTACTCTGGGCCTAAACTCAATTGGATTCGCCCCGCTGGAAAGATACCAGGACGCTCAGAAGGGGCACAGGCCGGAAGATATATTGCCCGGGGCCAAATCGGTTATTACCTTTTCATACAGGCTGAATAACGGAGCACTGAACAATCTTCCACTCACCAGGAACCAGTACATGCTGGAGTTTAACGTTGCCAACCAGCACATGGCTATGGTTGCCCATAAAATTGTAAGGCTGCTGGAAGACAGGGGATTTGAAAGCGTGGCAGTGGGACCTGAGGCAGATATAGGGGATTATTCCCGGCTTAAAGGCGATTTTTCTCATAAGCACTCCGCGGTTATGTGCGGACTCGGAACATTCGGCATAAATAACCTGCTGCTGGTTAATAAGTATAAAGCCAGGGTAAGACTTGCCTCGGTAATAACCAGTGCTGGGTTTAACTACAGCGAACTCCTTAAAGAAAGTAACTGTCAAGGCTGCCTAAAATGCGTGGAGATTTGTCCCGTGGGGGCGCTGGATAACTGGAAAGGGCAATACCGACCGGAAACCGGGTGGGTAATGGCCAAGGAAAAATGCGCGCATTACATGTTTGTAACCGGCGGGGGTAAACGCTGCGGGTTGTGTATCAAGGCCTGCGGTTAATAAACTTTTGTTTGTGCCGTTTTTAGCAGCAATATCATAATATGATTCAAACGGGGTGAAATAATGTCCAAGCCGCAGCTTTTAGTGCAGAACTTACGGGGTAAGGAGCTCGGAGAGCAAGACTCGATCAATGTCATTGCTGTTTATCAGGGCAAAGCTCCGGACACCGTCGCTATTCAGAGGGTGTTTGCCGGTGAGATGAGTTTCAGATTTCCAACCGAGGTAACAGAAGGACTTGTTAAAACCAGGGTGGTATACAGCTATACCCTGTCCCAGTGGCGTGAATTGATAGAAGCCTGCGTACTTCCGGAGACGGCTCACTCCCTGAAGGAAATAATGGTGCCGTTATTGCGGTATTTTATGGAAAACCGCCCCGGCTATTTTGCCGGCATTGATTATGACCGGTCCTTTAATAGGGATTGTTACGGTGAAATATTGGAAATGGACTGATTACAGTTTTATTCGGGATTTATTTTTCATGTGAAGAATAATATAATTTTAAGGATAAAGGAAAAGGCAGGTAGCGACCTGTGCAAATGAGCATAAACAGTAAACCGGTTAAATTAATTAATTTGCCGCAGTCCGCGCTGGAAGGCATATTTATAGGCGGGTTTGCGGCATTTCTGGCCCTTTACTTATGGATACCCTATTCGTATTTATTAACGGGGTATTATACAGCCCTG
>CBEULQ010000373.1:0-3678 GCA_965543975.1 uncultured Desulfocucumis sp.
AAAGCATAAAAATTCAGGAAAATTGACAATGCCCGAAAGGGGCTAAAAAGATACGTAGAGGTGTTAAAAAATGAGGTACGCAGAGACAGGGTATAATTTAGAAATTGATTTAACCCGGGGAAACATTGAGAGGGTAGAAACCGATCCAAAATTAACAAAACTTTTTTTAGGAGGTCAGGGTGTTAACGCCAAGATAATATGGGATAGGGTTGGCCCTGAAGTTAAACCTTTTGATGAAGGAAATTTGCTAATATTTGGCGCCGGCCTTTTGCATGGCACACCTGTTGTCGGGTGCAACCGTACCAGTGTTAATACCATTAATCCCATGACAGGCATATTTGGACATTCCACGATGGGAGGATATTTTGGGCCGGAAATAAAACATGCCGGTTACGACAGAATAATCATTCGCGGCAAGGCCCCAAAGCTGGTTTATTTATGGATAAAAAATGACAAGGTGGAAATACGTGATGCTTCCCATCTTAAGGGGAAAGGCGTTCGATAAACTACACGACTCATTAAAGAGGAGTTGAATGAACCGTTCGCCCAGGTGGCCTGTATCGGCCCGGCTGGTGAAAACAAGGTCTATACGGCTAGTCTCGAACATCATTGGAACAGTGCGGCTCGAGGGCCGGCACCGATCATGGGTGACAAAATGGTCAAGGCAATTGTTGTTCGCGGAACAAAGGACATCTATGTTGCACATCCGCAAGAACTCTTTAAGTTAAGCCTCAAAATGAAGAAGGAAATCCATGCAAGCGATGGTTGCGGGGACTGGATGGCGACCGATGAGGATGACAGTTTCCACCATAATAATTTTTCTTGGGGTTATTCGCGGAAACGGATAAAAAATTATTGGAGTGAAGAACTCCAAGAAAGATGGACTCGTTGGAAATATGACCATATGGACAGACAAATGGGTTGCTATAACTGTCCTAAAGGATGCATCAATGTGATTTCCTGGCCGGGCCATCCAAGATTCGGCTATAAGTGTTACGGAAAAGACACCTATCATATGGCAGCCTTTAAAGAACTAAACTATAGTTATGAATTACTTGGTTATTGTCAGGATTATGGACTGGATTCATATTCAACACCGCAAACTCTCGCCCTCGGCATAGAACTATACGATGCCGGCATTTTAACTGACAAGGACATGCCTAATTTCCCGACTGACCCTGGGGACAGAGTTAAGTACCTGGTGGAAAAAGTTGTTCACCGGGAAGGGATTGGAGATATATTAGCCAATGGCTCCTGGCATGCGTCCCGCATGATTCCGGGCGCAGAAGGATTTGAACATAATACCGTAAAAAAAATGGAGCAATTGCCCATCAAGCTTGGCAAACTGAACCCTGCCTATTACCTCATGATAGGCACTGGTGAGAAGATGGCCATCACCCAGATTGAAGGGTCCTTCCCCCAAGATCCTATTCGTGATATGGAAGAGAGGAAAAAGTTTGTCGATCATTGGGATGCAGTCCCAAATCAAATATTTAAAGATATATTTATGAAATGGGAAAAGCGTGATGAGATGTCTATTGAAGATACCTGCTTAGTTGTTGACTGGAATGAGGCGATGCACTACGTTGATGATTCCACCGGACTCTGTGGTTTTGTGTCATCATTTAGAGGCCAGTTTGGTGGGAAAGTAGCATATTCCTTCAATAATGTGCCACAAATAATCTCGCTGGCGACCGGTATGGATATGGATAAAGACGAACTATGGGAAATTTGTCGAAGGAACCGGACTTTGATTAGAGCCATTAATAATAGATTAGGTATTAGAAGAGTCGATGACGATCCACCTAAGGATCACTGGGCGGTGAGGAACCCTGAGCTTGAAGAAAAGCTACTTGATGGCTATTACGACTTAAGGGGATTTACCAAGGATGGAATTCCTACCAAAGAGGAATTGTATAAACTGGGCTTGGACTATGTGGCCAATGAATTGGTTCAGAGAGGGATTTTAGATCCTAATGAAGGCACTCCCTCCCAAGAGACGGCAAAAAAAGAAGAACAAAAGTCAGGGGGGTGCTAACCATGGCTGAAACAGTAAAGAAAAAAGTTAAAACAATAAAAGTTGATCTTGATAAATGCAATGGTTGCCGTGGATGTGAGATGGCCTGCTCTGCATATCATGCAACGCCGAAATATAGCAGCATGAATCCGGCCAGGTCTCGGATCCGCGTGGTTATGGATCCATTTAATGATGAATTTGTTCCGATTCGCGCCACTGATTATACTAAAGCCGGATGTGATGGCAGACGCGTTTATTCAATTAGAGGAAAGGAATACAGCGAGTGTAGTTTTTGCGGCACTATCTGTCCGACCAGGGATTTATTTTTTGACCCCGATTCCGGCCTTCCCCTCAAATGTGATTTGTGTGAAGACGAAAAAGAGCCACTTTGTGTTCAGGCGTGTCCACAAGGCTGTCTGACTTATGTGGAGCTGGAAGAGGAAATCGAAGAAGTGAAGCCGGGCGAGTTGGAAATAGGATTGAGATCATTAGCAGACAAATATGGAAAAGAGAAGCTGGCGGATACCTTTGCCCGATTGTTAAAAAGGGGGTAATAAGGATAGGGGACACACCTCTAATCAAAGGTGAGGGGACACACCTCTGTTTGGAGCATAGCCTTAGGGGCAGAGGAATGTCCCCAACGTATCTTCCTTTGGGGTTGGAGGAATGTCCCCAACGTATGAAAGGGGACACACCTCTATTTGGGGCCTTCCTTTGAGGTTGGAGGAATGTCCCCAACTAAGAGCTTTTAGTGATACTTTGTGGACAGAATGTCCCCAATTAAATGTGAAAGAAGAGGATTAACAAATCATGGAGATCGAAGCCCCAATTAAAGAGGTAATGGAGGAAATAAAAGAAAGCGGTGGTGACGCCGTCAAATTCTGCTATCAATGCGGAAAATGTGATACTGTTTGTCCCTGGAACAGGGTTAGAGATTTCAGTATGCGCAAGCTAATCCGACAGGCCACATTCGGTTTGACTGAGATAGAACATGAAGAAATCTGGCGTTGCACCACCTGCGGAAAGTGCGCTCAGAGATGCCCCAGGGACGTAAAGCAGATACAGGACATGATAGCCCTGCGCAGGATGGCCACTGGATATGGTGTTTTCCCCGCCGCTGTCAAGCCTGTCCGCACCGCAAGCGCAGGCCTTGCCGGAGAAGGCAACCCCTTCGGTGAAGATCAGGCAAAAAGGGCGGAATGGGCAAAGGGTCTCTCTGTAAAAACCTTCGAAGAAGGAATGGAAATTCTATATTTCCCCGGCTGCTACTTAAGCTATGACCCAAGATTAAAGAAGGTAGCTCAAGCCACGGCCAATATACTCAATAGGGCCGGGGTGGATTTCGGGATACTGGGCACAGAGGAAAGTTGCTGCGGGGAAAGCATCCGCAAGACAGGAAATGAGGAATTATTTAAACAATTAGCCAGGGTAAACATCAAAGCCTTTATCGAAAAAGGTGTCAAAAGAATACTTGTTTCTTCACCTCATTGCTACCACACCTTCAAGAACGAGTATCCCGAATTTATGGTGAACTTTGAGGTTGTTCATATCTCCCAGTATTTATTCCGGCTTATTAATGAGGAACGGCTTCAGATCAGCAAGGAGTATGGCAAGAAAATTACGTACCATGACCCGTGTTACCTGGGCCGGCATAATGGAAT
>CBEULQ010000374.1:0-3677 GCA_965543975.1 uncultured Desulfocucumis sp.
GCAGCGATCTTACCACCAAAACCGGCAATCTCTGTGTCAAACGTACCATAGGTAAAAATAAAAGCCATCATAAAAGATTTAGAAAGTGACAAAAAAGTTTCCGACAAATACAAACAAAATCCGCTCTTAAATTCAATTAAAAAATTTCCATTCCAATGTCGGGAGTAATTCTACGATTCAATAATTCAAAACAAACGACAAAAAAGTCAACTGGTCGGATCAAATATCATGAAAACTGGTAATTGACCACAGGCCAGATTGAGATTATCTTTTCATCATGAAGATTCTTCTTGCAAGAGGTGCCTCATGCTACTATTGAAGCTCGATGAAAAAAGCCGCAAACCCCAATATCAGCAAATCCTTGAATATGTCCGGCAAAAAATTGAAACCGGTATCTTGTGCCCGGGGGAAAAACTTCCCTCCACACGCCGGCTGGCAGAGAAACTTGGTATCCACCGGTCCACCGTGGCTATCGCTTATCAAGAACTATGGACGTTGGGCTTTGTCGATATCCGTCCCGGCTCCTGTCCGCGGGTGCGTGACCGTGTGCAGATTGCCACAACAGCCAACCGCGCTGAAAAGGGACTGATCAACTGGGAAGAGACCGCATCAACAGGCAGCAATGCCCTATGGCAAAACCACCTTAGCTTTCACCGGGAAGCAAACCGGATAGATGGCTCTTCCCGCATCAATTTCAGCAGTATGAACATGGATCACCGTCTTTTTCCAGTGGAAAATTTCCGTTCCTGTTTGCACCGGGCCATAAAGAAACAAGGCGCCGCTTTGCTAGGTTATGGTGATTACGCCGGATTTCCGCCCCTGCGGGAGTACATCGCCCGCCGGCTGCAGAGCCATGGCATATCCGTTACCACCGAAGAGATACTCATTACCAACGGTTCGCAGCAAGGCATAGACCTGGTGTTCCGTATGATTGCCTCCCCGGAAAAAGCAGTGGTCATCGAATCCCCCACCTATAAAGAGGCGATTCCCCTACTGCGTTTTTACGGATTAAAACCACTGGAGATTCCTGTCCGCCCTGATGGGATGGATTTATCCATTCTGGCAGAAACAATACAAAAAGAAAAGCCGGATTTGATCTATACCATGCCAAACTTTCAGAATCCCACCGGAGTCAGCACCAGTCAAGCCCATCGCGAAAGGCTGCTTTCCCTGTGTGAATTGCATAGGATACCCATTCTGGAAGATGGTTTTGAAGAGGAGATGAAATACTTCGGCAGAGTGGTTTTACCGATCAAATCGATGGATAAGCATCATCTGGTCATCTACTGCGGAACCTTCTCCAAGGTTCTCTTTCCCGGACTCCGTATTGGCTGGATAGCGGCCGAAAGGGAATGTATCGAACGCCTGATCGCCATTCGCCATTTCAGTGAAATATCCTCCAGTATGTTACTGCAGGCGGCCATCCATGAATTTTGCCAGAAGGGCTACTATGACCGCCACATCAGTAAAATGCACCGTTTCTTCCGGCAACGGATGCAGACGGCTATTCGCGCGCTGCGCTGGTACATCTCTCCGGAGTGGGCCGAATGGGCGGAACCCAGCGGCGGTTATTTGATCTGGCTGAAATTGAAGCCGGTTTCATCACCATCACCTGACTGGGAAAAACATTTTGCCGCCCATGGTATTCAGGTGGCCCCGGGCTCTAGCTTCTTTTTTTCCGGAACCTCAGATACCTACCTGCGGCTGTCGATTTCGACACTCAACGAAGAGGAAATTATGGAGGGGATTAAACGGCTTTCTAAAGCTCTAAAACATGTATATAACGGAAGGCAACCATAAGCGAAGGGGGGAATAGATAAAATGCGCTTATGGCAGACAAATCCTTTTCAAACAGTCACCATTACTCACGGTGAGAGGTGTACGGTGTGGGATGCTTCAGGCAAATCTTACCTGGACTTGCTATCCGGCACGTGGTGCAATGTGCTTGGATATGGTCATCCACGATGGTTAAATGCCATTCGGGAACAAATATCCAAACTTACCCACACGGGAGGGACGTTTATAACAATAGAGATTTACAATGCGCTATCAAAACTAAAAGAAATACTCCCTCCTCAACTAAACCGTGCAGTTTTTCTCAATACCGGCAGTGAAGCGGTGGAATTGGCGCTCAAAATGGCCCGTGCGGCTACAGGCGCCGACGGAATTGTTGTCATTGAGCGTGGTTACTATGGGGCAACTACCTATGCCCTGGCTCTTTCGGAAGCCGGACGCACAGCATCTTATCTGCCATCACTTGGTAATATTTATCGGCTGCCGGCCCCTGACTGCCGGCGTTGTCCTTTAGGATGCTCCTGGCCCTGTGGCGGTAAATTTGCCTGCCTTAATGCTTTGGCAGAACTGGCGGAAAAAGGTGACAGAGGCATTGCGGCTGTAGTTTACGAACCGGTAATAGGTGGTGGAATTCTTGTTCCTCCAATAGGATATGGGGCACATTTGAGCGCATTGACCTCGCGTTGTAATGCTCTCCTCATCGCAGAAGAAGTTACAACGGGAATGGGGCGCAGCGGTCGCTGGTTCGCTTTTGAGCACGAGAATATTGTGCCGGATATTCTGGTCATCGGCAAAGCGATTGGTGCCGGTCTCCCCGTATCCGTTGTGGTTACCACCGATGCTGTTGAGAACCGCTGCCAAGGCATACTGGGACGACATGTTCAATCTCACCAGAATGACCCGTTTTCTGGTCGAATTGCCGCTACTGTGATTTCGATTCTACAAGAAGAACACCTGGTTGAACTTGCTGCTGAACGCGGGAGCTATTTTTTAGAAGGCCTGAAAGATTTGCAGATAAGCAGTCCTTGGGTTTCGGACGTGCGTGGCAGGGGGGCAATGGTAGGAATTGAATTACATGAAAATTGTTCAGACAAGGGTATGGAGATAGCTCAGCGATTGTTAAAAGCAGGCTTCATCGTGGATTACCATTTACCCTCTGCAACCTTCCGGCTATTTCCACCATTCATCATATCCACCGAGGAAATAAATACTTTCCTGCAAGCGTTTAGGCAGATCTTATTAGAGAAAGATTGGCATTGACAGTTTTAATAACACCTTACAACGTCATGCTGCCGACCCGCCCGCTCCGATAGCTCTTGAAAGGGCGCAAAGTCAATATCGCTATTCTCTCAAACGTATTTCAGAGCGACCGCGCTTAGCGGGCGGCTAACTCTATTTTAAGCTTATGCACAAAGATAAAATTGGTAATAAAAGGAGCGGCAATTCATGGAGTATTTTAATTGCTATGAGGATGCCAAACGTGCAGTAGCCTATTCAAAACTGGAGTTTCCCGGCACTTATTATTTAGCATATAGGGATTTGCCGAAAATTATATCTGAACATGTCAAGGGAAGAAAAGCCATAGATTTTGGATGTGGTACGGGACGTTCCACAAGATTTCTTAAAAAACTCGGATTTGATACTGTAGGGGTTGATATAGCAGAGAATATGCTAAAGATAGCAATAGAAACAGACCCCGAAGGGGACTATCGTCTTATTGAAAACGGCGACCTGGACCAGTTTGAAAAAGGTGCCTACGATCTTGCACTGTCTGTATTTACTTTTGATAATATTCCCACTATGAAAAATAAGGTTAATATATTAAAAAAACTGGGAAGCCTGCTGAAAAGCAAAGGAAAGATAGTCAACCTGGTTTCATCACC
>CBEULQ010000375.1:0-3670 GCA_965543975.1 uncultured Desulfocucumis sp.
TCCCGCTGGTTATTAAAACATGTTAAATTTATACATTACCTGTTCGTTCATTTGTCCGGTATTTCTTTTTCAGCATCATAAACCAATTCACCATTAGCACTTCTAACCATCGAGCACTTTATCAATCGGAAAATATAAACCCTCAGCCATAAGCCTCTCCACAATTATGTCCTCGGTAGCCACTCCCTTGAATTTCATTTCACTATCCAAAACAATCACCATGTGAAACTTCCGGGGAACAAAAAGCCGAGTAATATCCCCCAGGGAAACATTTTCAAGCGCCACCAGAGCTTCAGCGGGCAATATTCCAGCTTCGTACAACTCGTCTTTCTTTTTGATTACGTGCTTCATGAACAAATAAGGGGCGGCCAGTTTTTCCCTGGTGGCAGCATAATAAAGAAACATTCCGGTTATCATCACGTCCAGTCCGGTGAACCCAAGCAGCAGTCCGGCCAACCCAACCGCTATGATCAATACCGCCCAGGCCTGTCCTAAACCGGCTGCCCTGTAAGTTGCCTTCTTCAAACCCATACTGCCCGCCAGAAAGGCCCTGTAGACCCTTCCCCCGTCCAGGGGCAGCGCCGGGAGGATGTTGAAAGCTGCTATGAGCATGTTACTCTGGAGGAAAAAAGGACCGATGCTGTCATCCCAAATGCCGTAGTTCCTGCAGGCAATGGCGGCCAGAACCATCATCATATTACTGAAGGGACCTGCTACGGCAATATACAACTCTTTCAACGGATCCAGCGCCGGCTCGCTGCCCATTCTGGTAACTCCGCCAAAGGGTAGCAGTTCCACCTCTGTTACCTGCACGCCCACTCTCCTGGCAACCGCAGCATGGGCAAATTCATGTATCAGAACCACCAGGAAGGCCACAAGTCCCTTGTCCAGCACCCCGGCTACAAAAAAAAGTGCTATTAACGCCAGAAAAAAAGGGTTGACGTATATACCAACCCCAAAACATTTGCCTAGTTTCATCTAATCTGCCCCCTAAAAGCATCCTGAGGCCAGCCAAAATTGAGAGGTGAGACGTGGGAAACATCTCACTTCTCACTTCCCAATTACTCGGCCGGTGGAGTTTCCAGCCTGCTAAGGGGATCTACCAGAGTGTTTTTTTCCCTTAATTCGAAGTGGAGACCCCTTTCCTGCGCATCCCCGCCATTGGAAACTTCACCGATTACATCCCCTGCCGCAACAGTTTGCCCCCGTAAAACCTTTATGTTCGATAGTCCGGCGTATAGGGTATAGGTTCCCTCACCATGATCCAGTAGAATAAAATTCTTAAGCGATTCCTCCTCACCAATTTTAACAACTTTGCCCGGCAACACCGCTTTCACTTGACTGCCCGGCGTGGCAGCTATGTCAATGCCCGGATGAAATCTTTCCATGTTGTCAATACTGTCAGTACTCCAGCCATATGATCTCACCAGCTTACCGGAAACCGGCAGCGGCAGACCGGCAGTTTCGTCAGTTTTTCCCATGGTCTCTTTATAAGCATTTATCCTGGGGACGCCGGTTTCAAAATGGTTCTCTTCACCTGCCAGCTGCAGCCCGAGCTGCACCACCTTTTCCACCACCGGCTGAAAATTCCAGTCGGTGGTAAGGACATACCTCAGCCCTGCGCGTACATCCTCTCCAAAGGGGCTTGGCCAGTTCCTCACCGCCACCAGTACCGCCAATATGCATACCGCCACCAATATTTTGCTGTAAGCGCTCCTTTTTCTTGTCGGAGAAACCTGCTCCCAGGAGTCGGACCATTTACGCCCGGCGGGGCGGCCGTAACTGCTCCAATCAAAGTTGTAACCACGGTTTTTGGGCGAATCCAAATCATATTTGTATGTTTTTTTCTTTCTCCATGGCCTGTCCCAAAACAAATAAATCCCTCCCATCCCATACAGTGTCGTTACAATATATGGGAAAGGAGGGATAATTATGACAGTTGCAATTAAAATATCAGTTTCTGCCTTCTTATATATATATTCATTAATATTCCTATGGCAATAAGGTTGGCTAACATGTTGCTGCCCCCGTAACTAAAAAGGGGCAGCGGTATGCCGGTAACCGGCATAACCCCGGCGGTCATTCCTATATTAACCAATATATGGAAGGCAAACTTGGAAACAACCCCCACGGCCAAAAGGCTACCGTAGGTGTCCCTGGCCATAAACGCCACCTGGACGCCCCTGTACAACAGTACGAAGTACAGTGCCAGCAAGGTTATAGCCCCGATAAATCCGAATTCCTCACCCACCACGGAAAAAATGAAGTCAGTATGGCGAATTGGCAGGAAGGTATAGTGGCTCTGGGTACCTCCCAGCAACCCCTTGCCGGACAACCCCCCCGAGCCCAGGGCTATCCTGGACTGCCAGACGTGGTATCCCGCCCCCAGCAGGTCGCTTTCCGGATCCATAAATATAGTCAGGCGGGTCATCTGGTACTCTTTAAGGGTAACTTTATGGAATCTTTCATGGTGCAGGTGAGCTTTTTCATGCTGTTTGACCAGCATATCGTAGTATGTCTGAAGATCCTCTACGCTTTTGGTCAGGTGATACTTTTTCAGGTCACTCTGTATTTCCTGGTCGTTATCAACAAACAAGGTGATTTCTCTGTTAGCTTTTAAAGCATCCAGATCTTTTTTTACAAAAACCATACGTTCTTCCAGGGCTATATCCGCCTTGTGATAATAGGAGTGTACGTTATACAGAGTTACTCCGGCCAGCAGTCCGAAGGCGATAAGGCCGACCAGCAACGCGGGGCGCGCCCCCGCCGCGAAAAGCATGCCGAAGGTGATGGCTATAAACACCAGCGAAGTCCCTAAATCCGGCTGCATCAGTATCAGCAGCATGGGTACGCCCACAAAGATAAAACAGGGTATGAGATCTCTCAGGCGGTTTAAACGCCCCTGCCTTTTAACCAGGAAGTCGGCAAAGGTAATAATTATAATTATTTTGGAAAACTCCGACGGCTGTAACTGGAAATAAGGGCCTATAGGTATCCACCTCTGGGCGCCCATGGCACTTTGCCCCACGAACTCCACCGCCAGAAGCATCCCCAGGTTTAATATATATAAGAATCTGGTGTATTTGCCCATGTCTTCATAATCGATATAAAGCACTACCAGCATGGCTATTACGCCGAGCAGCACCCAGACTAATTGCTTTGTTACATATTCATAGTCCAGTTTTAATAATTTCAGCAGTGCATTCAAGTCCTTTAGCTTCGTAAAAGACTCGTCGGTGAAAACAAGGGTGGCGCTGCCGATGACAACCAGGCTAAAAATAATGATTAATAATGTTGTTATGGCCAATGTATAGTCAATGTTTTTTATAATCCTTTTCAGCACCTGCATTCGTCCTTTCTGGTCTTACACATCAATCACCATTTATTATATAACTCTTTTTATTTCTTTTCGAGGGTGACTTAATTCCTCCGGTAGCATATTACTCCTGTTTTTGGGAGACACCATAAAAAAATTTCCGTACTTTTATCCGCCATGATAACAAAAAGAAATAATTGCCACAATAGCTGCCCGAAGAGCGGCTCTCAAAAATTGATTCCCCTTGACTCCCGGCTAGTTTTAACAACTGTAACATCGTTGCTGTCTTTATAACATAAGTTTGTCCGAACTATTGTCAGGACAGGTGCAACTGCCTACGTCACAAAAAACCAG
>CBEULQ010000376.1:0-3666 GCA_965543975.1 uncultured Desulfocucumis sp.
GGTCAGGGGACACACCTCTAATGTAAGCCTGACATTTGGGTGAGGAATGTCCCCAACTATACAGCCGACGGAAGTAGGACTGTTGAGAGGCCGGTGAAAGCAGCCAGGAAAATTGCCATACCGCTATTTTCCTGGGCTTATTTTTTGCATTGTGGTATAATATTTGCGAGGGAGAGAGGGGGATGTGAGGTTTGTCCTTCTCCACGTTGACAAAAAACGAGTTGGCCCGGGTGTTAAACGTAAACCGGTGCTGCAAAATAGCAGAGTTGTCCGCCCTGGCAAAGCTGGACGGCAGCATTCAAATCAGCGGCCGCCAAATTTTATTGAAAATTGTTAATGAAAACGCTGCTGTGGCCAGGAAAATTTTCATCCTTATAAGGGAGTTATTTGGCGTTCAAACGGAAGTGCAGGCAGAGAAAAAGATAAAGCTGCGCAAAAATAATGTTTATATGGTGCAGGTGCCGCCACAGCCAAAGGCTCTGGAAATACTTGCAGCCCTGGGTCTTTTGAATAAAAGGGGAAATTTTCAGCAGGGCATTAAGAGCGAATTTCTCCGTCGGGACTGCTGCCGCCGTTCCTATCTTAGAGGAGCCTTTTTAGGTGGCGGTTCGGTAAGCAATCCGGAGGGCACTTACCACCTGGAAATTATAACCACAAACGAAAACCATGCCGGCGACATAGCAACTCTTATCAGGAAATTCGGACTGTCGGCCAAAATAAGCCGGCGAAAGAACTGGTTTGTGGTTTACTTGAAGGAAAGCGAGCAGATTGTTAATTTTTTAAATATAATCGGAGCCCATACCGCCCTGCTGGAGTTTGAAAACACCCGAATTTACAAGGATATGCGCAACCAGGTCAACCGCCTGGTAAACTGCGAAACAGCCAATTTGAACAAAACCGTAGATGCCGCAGTAAGGCAGTTGGATAATATAAATTTGGTGGACAAGTATATCGGACTGGGAAAACTGCCTCCAGCACTGAAAGTCGTGGCGGAGGCCAGGTTGGCCTATCCGGATGTCAGCCTCAGGGAACTGGGGGATATGATGGACCCCCGGCTGGGCAAATCCGGCATCAACCACAGGATGAGAAAAATAGAGGAAATTGCCGAGAAACTCAGAAAGGACCGGGGCTTTACCCAATGACTAACCAGAGGCGGCTCAAACACGTGCCTTCCCCGCCTGGCAAAAATTCACTGCATCTTTGGTGCAGAGCGGTTAATCCGCTTCGTGTGTGCTGGAATTTTACTATTATAACATTATGCCGTTACCTGCCTTCGTTGCATTTGAAAAGATGGCTTTATAAAAGCCTTGGAATGAAAGTTGGTAAGAACACCTCCGTGGGGCTGATGGCCATGATGGATGTTTTTTTCCCTCAGCTGATTTCCATCGGGGAGAACTCCGTGCTGGGCTATAATTGCACCATATTGTGCCACGAATTTTTGATCAGGGAGTATCGCACCGGGACGGTTAAAATAGGCAGGGAGGTAATGTTGGGCGCCAACAGCACAGTTTTGCCAGGAGTAATAATAGGAGACGGTGCGGTGGTCGGGGCAGGTTCACTGGTAAACCGGGATATTCCCCCAGGGGCATTAGCCGCGGGAGTTCCCGCAAGAGTTATAAAAGAAAACTACAATATTACAGCAGATTGTATGGAAGTCGCTGGCAAATTGGTTAAAAACAACATAGTATAAGACAAGGAATATTATTGAAAGCATGAATCTTTGGCGTGAACTTTGGAAAAATCCATGGCAGAAGCGTTTTCTCATTCCTTTGCTGGTTATAAACTTTTTCGGATCTATTTACGGGTATTACTGGTATAGCGGGCAACTTTCCGAAACCCCGTTCAAAGTATGGCTCTTTGTCCCTGACAGTCCCCTATCCACCACACTGTTTGCCCTTATGGCCGCTTTATTTCTTTTAGGTATCAGGAGCAGCGTGATTGGTGCCGTGGCATGCGCTACCTGCATTAAATACGGGCTGTGGGCCGTGGTGCTGATTACCCATTACTGGTTTAGCGGAGGGGAAATTGCTCTTACAGAGGTTTTTCTCTGGCTTTCGCACCTGGGAATGGTTCTGGAAGGATGGATATATTTAAGAGCCCTCCGGGTTGCGCCGGTTCAGGGCGCGGGCGTCTCCGCCTGGCTGATTTTAAATGACCTAGCGGACTACTATTACCAACTGCACCCTTATTTTTACATGTCCGGACAGTTTGCCATAGCGCTGGTAACAGCCCTGATAATGACAGCCTTGACGAGCTTGCGGCTGATTTTCCCAGCAATACTGAAAAGATTATTCGGCAGGTCATGAAACATTTACCTTTTGAATATGCTGGTATCAGACCAGGGTAGGCAGGAGATTTCGCCGCAAGTAGAGAATTTATAATTTATTAAAATTTTTTTGAGAAATCGAACATTTAAGATTCATTCAGAGGCCGGTCAGAATTGTGAGGTGAGACACTTCCCAATTTGGGGGCGGCCTCCGAGGGGATTATCGACGATCAAGGGGTGAAAAGGCAATGCGCATGGGTTATGGTCTCAACATTGAACAAACGCAAAAATTAATCATGACCCCTGAACTGCGCCAGGCTATTACTGTTTTGCAGCTTTCCTCTCTGGAACTGGAATCCTACATCGAGCAGCAGCTTCAGGAAAACCCCCTGTTGGAAATTAACGAGGATCAGGACAAGGCTGAAACAGAGACCGTTGAAATGGCTGAAGCGGGGAAGGAAACTGAGTACGATAAAGAATATGACATGGATTGGGAGAATTATTTCAACGACAGCAGTGATCTGGGCTATAATAAAATAGAAAGAAATACGGAAAAAAGCGAGTACACCTATGAAAATTTCCTCAGTCTGGCCCCGACGCTGGTGGAACACCTTACTTTCCAGCTCAATTTATGCCTGTGTTCGGAAAAGATCAGAAATATAGCCGAGTATTTGATTGGCAACCTGGACGAACATGGTTACCTGCAAACATCGGTGGAAGATGCAGTAGCTCAAATGGGCGCCACCAGGACCGAGGTGGAGGAGGCATTAAAACTAATTCAAACCCTCGACCCGGCCGGGGTGGGGGCAAGGTCCCTTGAGGAATGCCTGCTGATACAGATTGACCAGTTAGGCAGTAAAGATTTGCTTCTAAAACAGGTTATTCAGAATCACCTGATGGATCTGGCCAAAGGGAAGCTCAGCAGGATGGCCCAGGCACTGGGGGTTCCAGTGCAGGAAATACAGCGGGTGGCTGATTTTATTAAAACCCTGGATCCCAAGCCCGGGAGGAATTTCACTAATTCCAACGAAACCCGTTATATTGTGCCGGAAATCGTGCTGGAAAAAGTGGGCGGGGAATATGTGATACTGGTGAATGATACGGCGGTGCCCCGTTTAACCATAAATTCCACCTATCGTTCAGTATTGTCCCAGGATAAGGAAACCGATTCGAAAACCCGCCGTTTTGTGGAGAGTAAGCTTAATGCCGCCGCGTGGCTGATCAGAAGCATTGAGCAACGGCGCATGACCCTGTATAAAGTAGCCAGTTGTCTAGTTGAACTGCAAAGGGATTTTCTGGATTACGGTGTAAAATATTTAAAACCGTTAAATCTTAAAAAGGTGGCCGACTTGGTGGGACTGCACGAGTCCACCGTCAGCCGGGCTACTTCCAACAAATAT
>CBEULQ010000377.1:0-3662 GCA_965543975.1 uncultured Desulfocucumis sp.
GGTTCGGAAGGGGTTATTCCCCTACCGAACCCTTAGAGCGAACTTAGTTCGAATAAGTTGGGGACATTCCTCACCCCAAAGTCAGG
Source organism: uncultured Desulfocucumis sp. (assembly GCA_965543975.1). Lineage (GTDB taxonomy): Bacteria > Bacillota > Desulfotomaculia > Desulfotomaculales > Desulfocucumaceae > Desulfocucumis. The sequence goes on from CBEULQ010000377.1 coordinate 87, forward strand.
CTTAAAATAGAGGTGTGTCCCCTTTCCTTAATTGCCTGTTTATCTACGACCTCCCAGGACGGGGTCTTACAGGCTGTTAGCGAGATAAACAGCCTGTCCTATATTACAACGTATGACTATGTATTTTTTTCCTCGCTAATTATCTTCTCTACCTCGCGGACAAGTTCCTCCACCAATTTATTCTCCGGAACTTTTCTTATTACCTGCCCCTTGCGGAAAAGCAAACCCTCACCTTTGCCCCCGGCGATGCCCACGTCGGCATGGCCGGCCTCCCCCGGGCCGTTCACGACACAACCCATTACTGCCACCTTGAGAGGCGTGTCCACTTCTGAGAGCAGGTCCTCTACCCGTTCAGCGATGGATATTATGTCAATGCCGGTGCGCCCGCAGGTGGGGCAGGAAATAAGCTCCACTCCCCTGCGGCGCAGGCCCAGCGATTTTAATATTTCATAGCCGACTCTGATCTCGTGTACCGGATTCCCGGTAAGGGATACCCTGATAGTGTCTCCTATACCCATGGACAAAAGCGCCCCTATACCCACAGCGGACTTTATGGTCCCGGAACGAATGGTTCCGGCCTCGGTGACCCCCACATGCATGGGATAGTCAACCTTCTCTGCCAGCAGCCGGTAGGCGTCTATCATCAGCGGCACGTCCGAGGCTTTCAGCGAAATTTTCATCTCCCTGTAGTTCAGCCTTTCCAAAAGCCTTATATGCCTTAACGCGCTTTCCGCCAGGGCTTCCGGGGCAGGCCCGCCGTATAGTTTTAAAAGGTCTTTTTCCAGAGAGCCTGCGTTGACCCCTATACGAATGGGTATTTTTCCAGGGCGGGCCGCTTCCACCACGGCCGCCACCTTCTCCTCGCCGCCTATATTGCCCGGATTGATACGCAGTCCGTCAACTCCGGCTTCCAGGGACATGAGGGCCAGGCGGTAATCAAAATGAATGTCCGCTATTAACGGAATAGTTATCTGTCGCTTAATTTCTTTTAAGGCCGCAGCCGCCTCTTTGTTCGGTACCGCTGAACGGACAATATCGCACCCTGCGGCGGCTAGTTCTTCTATCTGCCGGACAGTTGCAACTACATCGGCGGTATCCGTATTGGTCATGGATTGAACGGAAACCGGAGCGCCGCCTCCCACCTGTATGCCGCCAACCCTTATGTCAATGGATTTCCTTCTCTGTATCATATGTATCAACCCCAGTTAATTGAGAGGTGAGAAGTGGTAGCTGAGGGGTGAGCTATAGTAGGAATTAGCCCTGTGTAGCTCACCTCTCACTTCCCTAACTCATAGAAGCTGTAGTATGTCATTATAGGTTATAACCACAATCAACATCAATAATAATCCAAAACCCACCAGATGGATAAAATTCTCCTTGCGGGGATCCACCGGCCTGCCCCTCAGGCGTTCAACGATTAAAAACAATATTCTGCTGCCATCCAGGGCGGGTATTGGAAAAAGATTGAACAGTCCCAGGTTGATGGAGAGAAGGGCTGCCAGGGTAAGCAGAGGATAAAATCCCATCTCCACCGCTTTGCTGATTTCTACCACAACCCTGACGGGACCGCCCAGATCCGCCCGTTCCTGTCCGGTTATCATCCTGCCGATGAATTCAATAATCATAACCGAAAACCATAATGTACGTTGGGCACCTGCCGCAAGAGCGGTACCAGGCCCCACCTTCTGCGGTTCATAAGCCGGGTAAATACCGATTTTGCCCAGGCCGTTCTTCTGGAGAGCAGGAATAACATCAACATCAAACTCCCTGCTGTCCCTGCGTATAATCAGTTTTACATTTTTTCCAGGGCTGCTGTCTATTTTGTCTCTTAATTCTTCCCATTTTTCTATTCTCTTCCCGTCAATGGCCACAATACGGTCTCCGGACTGAATGCCCGCGCGTTCAGCAGGCTGTCCGGGCACCAGCCTATCCACCTGGTTTGTGGGGGAAGGCAGTCCCTGGAACAGATAAATCGCCGCCAGCAGCAGAATAGCCAGGACAAAATTCATCAGCGGACCGGCCAGTATCACGCTGATCCTCTGTAAAACCGACTTTTTGTTAAAACCCCGCTCCTCGGTTTCAAAATTTTCCTCATCCGGGTCCATGCCTGCCATGCGTACAAAGCCGCCCAGAGGCAGGAGTCTGAGATTATAAGTAGTTTCCCCTCTGGGAAAGCCGATCAGTTTCGGCCCAAAGCCCAGGGAAAATTCATGAACCTTGATACCTGTAAGCTTTGCTATGGTAAAATGGCCCAACTCGTGAAAAAATATGAGAAGGCCGAAAACAAATATTGAAGCCCAGAAAACTGAGGACCAAAAACTAATCATTTAAACCACCTTTGCCACTCAGTGAAAATATAAATAGCCTAACATAAGTGAGCCTTGGGTTCGGGAGGGGTTATTCCCCTACCGAACCCTTAGAGCGAACTTAAAAGTGAAGCTCGAAATCTCAGATTTCGTTAGCTGAACTTTCCCTTTAGGGTTTCGAATAAGTTGGGGACATTCCTCACCCCAAAGTTAGGCTTTAAATAGAGGTGTGTCCCCTATCCTTAATTGCCTGTTTTCCCCGACCTTCGAGAACGGAATCTACAGGCTGTTAGCGAGATAAATGCAGTTACCGACATATTCCATGGCTTCCCGGCGGGAATTCATGTCCGTTGCCAGTATTTCATCCAGATCCGGTTCGGATATGATGCGATGGTTTTCTAAAACCCTGGAGACCACCGTGTAAATGGAAGAGAAAGCTATATTGCGATTTAAAAAGGCTTCCACCGCCACCTCGTTAGCAGCATTAAGCGCCGCTGGCATGGTTCCCCCGGTTTCTCCCGCCTCGAAGGCCAGGCGCAAAAGAGGAAAGCGGCTGAAATCCGGCGCCTCGAAGGTAAGAGCATTCAATTCAAACCAGTTGACCCGCGGCAGGTCGTTGGCCAGGCGTTCCGGATAGCCCAGGGCATACTGTATGGGCAGGCGCATGTCCGGCAGGCCAAGTTGGGCCAGAACGGAACCGTCTATAAATTCAACCATGGAATGAATAATACTTTGGGGATGCACCACTACCCTTATCCTGGAGTACTCCACGCCAAACAGCCAGTGGGCTTCTATAACCTCAAGCCCCTTATTCATAAGTGTAGCCGAGTCAATAGTTATCTTCTTCCCCATTTGCCAGTTGGGATGCGCCAATGCCATATCAACCGTGACTCCGGACAAATCCTCCGGCTCCCGGCGAAACGGCCCCCCGGAGGCGGTAAGTATTATATTGCCCACTTCCTGACTGCAAATACCCTTTAACGCGCCGGCAGTGCTACAGCTTTGCCCGCAGGCTCGACGGAATTCGGAAACAGGAATCCTGCCCGACAGGCATTGCCAAATGGCCGAATGCTCGCTGTCCACAGGTAGAATATTAACCCCTTTATCAAGGGCAAGCTTTGTAACCGGAGCGCCGGCGGCCACCAGTGTTTCCTTATTAGCAAGAGCTATATCCTTTCCCGCCTTTATGGCCGCCACAGTAGGCAAAAGCCCGGCAGTGCCCGTTAAAGCAGTTAGCACCACATCGGCTGAAGGACAGGCAGCCGCCGCC
>CBEULQ010000378.1:0-3661 GCA_965543975.1 uncultured Desulfocucumis sp.
CATATCGCAGGAGGTAAATTATGAAAAGACTCTTTTTAACTAGTATCTTAATACTGCTGGCTTTTTTTCTTTTTGGTTGTAACGGTAAGGCAGCCAACCGGGAGCGGCCTGTGCCTAAGGTCGTGGTAGAAGAAGTAAAACCTTCCGTTGTTGAAAGCAAGTTTCTGACTAAAGGAATAGTCGAGCCGTGGAAATTGGCCAAACTTTCCTTTCAGATAGCAGGAAAAATTCTGGAGGGTCCGTTGGATATCGGGACAGTTTTGAGTAAGGGAACAGTAGTTGCCAGTCTGGATAATTCTGATTACATGGTCCAGATGGAAGCCGCCCGTCACCAAATGGATCTGGCCGCAGTGGATAACGAACGTACCCGCAGGGATTTGGACCGTTGCGAGCAGCTATTCAGCGAAGGGGCAATTTCTCAAAAAAATCTGGATGATATCCGGGATCAGTATAAAGCCGCACTGGCCAATGCCGGTAAGGCCGAAAGCGCCTTCAAGCAGGCCGCCCTGATGGTGGAACACAGCACCTTAAAAGCTCCCTTTGCCGGAATTATCATGGATCGGTTGACTGAACAGGGTGAAATGGTGGCGGCGGGAACACCTGTAGTTGTATTATGCCAGAAGGATCGAGTTAAGATTGTTATTACCGTTCCGTCCGACCAGATAAACACCTGGAAGGAGGGTTCAGTGGCAGCGGTAATTGATCAAGCAGGCCGTCTGCATCAGGCTGTGGTACATAAAGTCAGCCCGGGAGCGGAGGGTTACACGGGCAGCTTTGAAGTTGAAATAGCGGTGACCAATCCTGATGACCAATTCAGCCCGGGCCAGGTGGTTACGGTAGAGCGCAAAGTAGAATCCGAACAAGGCCTGTGGGTACCCCTTAAATCCGTTGTCAGCCACGGTGAGGAACTGAAGTATATCTTTGTGGTCAACACCGGCAGTAATTCTGTGAGCAAACGTTTTGTAAAACTGGGGCCGCTTGCGGGCGATAAAGTAAAGGTGCTTGAAGGTATTAAGGCAGGCGACAGGGTTGTGGCAATCGCACCCGACAACCTCATGGAAGGAGACCTGGTGGAGGTGAAATAAATTGGATCCTATCGAAGCCGGTTTAAAATACCGCAAAATAACCCTGATGATTTTCATCATGGCAATTATCTTCGGTATGATCAGCTTTATCACCATGCCCAGGTTCGAAGATCCCCAGATAAAAGTATTCATGGCCCATGTGCAGACCACTTTTCCCGGAGCTGCCCCGGAACAGGTGGAGGCCCTGGTTACCAAACCCCTGGAAGAAAAAATAGACGAGCTGAAGGAAGTGGAAAAAATAACCTCCAGTTCGTCAAACGGTCATTCGAGCATAATTGTAGAGATAGCTCCTGAATCGGATCAGGAAAAGGCCTGGGACAAACTGCGCCGGAAAGTAAGTGAAGCGCGGCCGCTTTTGCCGACGGGGGCGGATGCCCCCGTCGTGGATGACGACCTTAACAGGACCAGTTGCCTGATTGTCCATCTGGCGCCTCCGGCCGGGATGTCAGCCTCCTCGATCAGGGAAATTGTGGACGGCTGGAAGGATTCAATCAAGCTAGTGCCCGGTGTGGAGAAGGTAGAAGTGGCAGGGTTGCCCGAAAGGCAGGTGCAGGTTGTACTGGACCCGGCAGCCCTGGCTGCCAGACGGTTAAGCTGGACGCACCTGGCCGATGCCTTGCAAAAACGCAATGTCAGCGTCCCCGGCGGTACCCTGCGGGAAGGGCGGACGGGATTGCTGGTGGAGTCGTCAGGCGAATACCAAAACCTGGAGGAAATAAAAGAGACGATTATCCATCAGCCAACCGGGAGCACTACAGTTAAGGTCAAAGACGTGGCCCAAGTGAAACTTACCGATGCCCGAAATGACGTGCTGGTCAAAACAGGTGATCGTTCCGCCATAGCTCTGGCTATTTTCCCCAAAGAAGGCCATACTGTTTTTGAAGTGGTGAAAAAAGTCCAGGCAAGGATTGAGGAGTTGAAATTAGAGCTTCCTCCCGGCATGGATATGCACACAGTCTTCAACCTTTCCGAAAGTGTGAACAAAAAGTTTAATGAGTTGTGGCGCGAGCTGTTGACAGGAATGGTCATTGTGTTGATTGTATGTGTGCTGGGACTTCACTGGCGGACCGCGCTGATAACGGCACTGGCCATTCCCGTTTCGGCCGCAGTCGGGTTCGGCCCGCTGTCTTTAATGGGTGTAGAACTGCAGCAAATGTCTATCGCCGCTTTAATTATCGCACTGGGTATCCTGGTGGACGACGCCATCGTGGTAAACGACAATATCGAGCGACACCTCTTCCTGGGGACGGATAGATTTGCAGCAATCCTGACCGGTACCAGGGAGGTGGCCCTGTCCATATTTACGGCCACAATAGCTATTGTCGCAGGATTTGTGCCGCTTATGCTGCTGCAGGGAAATATCGGGGAGTTTATCCGGGCTCTGCCTCTGGTGGTTTCCATTACTATGCTGTCTTCCATGGTCGTTTCCCTTTGGCTGGTGCCTATTATGCGATACTGGCTGCTGGATAGAGGGCAAAAGAACAATAAGGAAATGGCATTCGGACAAAGCGGCCTGTTTGGACATTTTCTGAACAGGCTGGGCAACTGGTACGGTGGCACCCTGGCGGTATCCCTCAAACGGCCAGTCCTTACCGTGGCAGCGGCGCTTTCCATCAGTGCCGCTGCCCTGGCGCTGCTGCCTGTAATTGGAGTGCAGTATTTTCCCTATGCGGAGAGGTCTGAGTTTTTAATTGATATTAATGCTCCAGTGGGCAGCAGTCTTTATGAAACGGAATCAATCGCCGGACAGGTGGTTGATAGGGTCAAAGAGGAGCAGGGAATTAAAGAAGTATTTGTATATGCCGGCAGGCAGGTTCCAAAGTTTTATTATAATGAGTTTTCCGGTGGGCGCGGGGAAACCACGGCCCAGCTACTTGTGGTTGCAGATGATAAAGTTAAGCAGCCACATCAATTGGTGGCGAAGTTGCGTAATGAATTACCCGGCGCCATACCGGGAGCCAGGTTAACTGTGCGGGAACTGGAGCAGGGGCCGCCGGTGGGGGCTCCTGTCAATATACGGATCAAAGGAGAGGATTTGACCGAACTCCGTCGGCTGGCGGAAGAGATAACCGGTATTTTAAGCCGAATCCCGGGTACGGTCAATGTGCATGACGATACAGGAAAAGATACCTACTCTGTAAAGGTAAACTCTTCGCCGGAACTCACCGGCCGCTGGGGTGTGGCGGAGAGGGACATTGCCAGTTCAGTCCGCATGGCGGTGGACGGGTTGGAAGTCAGTAGCTATCGCAAACAAGACAAAATGTACCCGCTGGTGCTGCGAACCAGCGAGCCCGAAGACACCAGTCTAAATAGCCTCGCCAGTATTTGGGTGCCTTCATGGAAAACAGGTTCTATCCTGCCTGTAACCCAGGTAGCTTCTATAGACGCCGGCTGGGTCGCGGGAGCCATCAACCGCCACAATCTGGAAAAGGTAGTCAATGTACGGTCCTATACCGACGGCACTTTGCCCGATAACATTATCAAAGAGGCTTCAGCCGGGATAGCGGGGATACCCTTGACCCCGGGTTACCGGATCGAATACGGGGGCGAAAACGAAGAGAGGGATTCGTCTTTCG
>CBEULQ010000379.1:0-3656 GCA_965543975.1 uncultured Desulfocucumis sp.
GTGCCGCGGCAGCCGATGCTTCCTGCAAAACGGGGATGCTCATGGGGGTGCAGGGCCGTGCCGTTGGGGCCGGCTTCGGTAAGACCGTATACTCCCATAAAACCGCCGGGGAAAAGTTTCATCATGCTCTCAAGACCTGCTTTAGGCATGGGAGCTCCGCCGTAAATCCACCGTTTAACGGAGGTAAGGTCGTAATCTCCAAAGTTGGGAATTTTGCCTGCCAGGTTGAAGGCGACGGGTGCTCCGAAGAAATGTGTGGTTTTCTCCCGGTGGGTCAATTCCAGCAGCGCCTGGGGGGTAAATGTTCCCAGAACATGGGAGGCCCCGGCCCAGGTGCCGCCAACCATCAATAGATTTAGCGGGGCGGAGTGGGTAAGGGGCATTAAATGCAGGCAGCGATCTCCGGTGCGGATATCGGCCTCGTGTGTCATCATAATGCCTGCCAGGGTGACGGCATTGTGAGTCAGCATTACACCCTTGGGTTTCCCCGTGGTGCCGGAGGTATATAATATTTCGGCCAGGTCAGCGGTGTTCAGGTTTAAATTTAAATTTTCCGCGCCATATTTACTCTCTATGCCGGGCAGATCCCGGGAGGAAAGGGATACCTTTACCCCCGGCGCGTACTTTACCGCATTTTCCACAACAGCCCTCAGTTCGTCCTCGTAAATTATTACCGAAGCTTCACTGTCGTTTAATATGTAGGCTATTTCCCCGGGAGTAAACCTCACATTAAGGGGTATAACAACCCCGCCGGCTTTCAATATACCGAAATAGCTCACAATAAACTCGGGGCGGTTGGATATGAATACGGCCGCCCTGTGGCCGGGCATGAAACTGTTATCCTGGAGGCAGCGCGCCAGGGCGTTGGCCTGGCGGTTCAGAAGCGACCAGTCAAGAAATACGTCACCCTGGGGCCAGCGCACGGCCAGGGCTTTGGGATATTTGGCCGCGTTTCTTTCCAGCGGGCTATATACCAGTTCTCCCATTAAACACCTCTCCTTTTCCAGGTCGTTAAAAACTGTTTCCGTACAATTTAATTAGATGATTAGGGTTCACTCATAAACTTTTTCTTCTACTTTATCGGCATCGTGGGCGTCTTCTTCAACGTCCCGGCGGTCATCGGACATTCCTGCCAGCTCTTTATAATACTCGTGCTGGATAATAAGATTCATAATCTCGCTGGTGCCGGTCCAGATCATGGCCAGGCGGGCGTCCCGCAGCAGCCTTTCTATGGGGAATACCCGGGTGTAGCCTATGCCGCCCATCACCTGCATGGCGTTGTTGATTACCGCCCAGGCTGTTTCGGTGGCAAATTTTTTAGCCTCGGAAACCATACGCCTGCACCTGGCGGGGTCAGCTCCTCCATCCACCGCCCTGGCTGCGGCGTATACCAGGCCCCGGGCGGCGTCCAGGGCGGTTATACTCTCGGCCACCTTGAATCCCACGGCCTGGAACTTGTTGATAGTCTGTCCGAATGCCTTTCGCCTGGTGGTATAACGGGTGGCCACCTCCAGTGCCGCCCTGGCCATGCCTATAGACCCGGCTGCGCTGGTCATGCGTTCGGGAATCATCATCTGGTAGAATATTTTTGCTGCCTCGTTTTCCTGCCCCAGCAAGTTTTCAGCCGGAACAACACAATCCCTGAGGATTAACCGCCCGGCGCCACCGCCCCTGGTGCCCATCAGGCCGTAAATATACTCAACCGTGACACCGGGGCCTCTTTCCACCAGGAAGGCTGAGAGTGATTTGTGCGCCGGGGCTTGAGTATCGGTTTTGGCGTATACCATGAAATAGTCTGCGCCCTCAGCGCCTACGATAAAACGTTTTTGACCGGTTAAAACATATTTGCCGTCTTCTTTTCTGGCTACGGTGGTGGCGCCGAAAAAGTCGGAGCCGCCCCTGGGCTCGGTGAGGCCTTCGGCGGAAGCCATAGTGCCGGCCAGGGTGGGTTTAAGGAATTTCTCTTTCTGGGCAGCGGTGCCAAATTTATTAATGGCCTCTCCCACAATGCTGGGCATGGAATATAGACAGGAAAGGGACATGCTCAGTAAACTAACTTCTTCCAATGCTACAATTTCCGATTGCCAGTCAAGCCCCCGACCGCCATACTCTGCAGGAAAGCGGAGTCCCAGCAGATTTTTGGCGCCGGCTTCCTCCAGAAAACTGCGGGGAAACTGAACCCGCTCGGCGTCCATATCCAGCACTAATTGGCGGGGCACCGATTTTACGAAAGCCCGCACTTCGTCCCGGAGTTTTATTTGATCCGGGGTTAACATAAAGTCAAACATATACAACACCTCACAAAAATTATTACAATATGGCATAAGAATATTTCTTAATGAAATAATATTTGCATTGTTAAATGATGTCAATGATTAATATTACAATTGATAACGCAAAAATTACGTTGCGTTATATGAAATATGTAGAATAATGATGACGAACGGGTGTAGAATATCAGGACATTGTGATAAAATGGCAAATATAACACATATGTTGGGGACATTCCTCCGGCCCTAAAGATATATACGTTGGGGACATTCCTCTGTCCTTAAAGCCATGCTCCAAATGGAGGTGTGTCCCCTGACCTTTTATGAGAGGTGTGTCCCCTGACCTTAATTTTAGAGCCTGTTGATCCCCGACCTTCGAGGATGGGGTCGTACAGGCTGTTAGCGAGATAAAACGGCACGGGGCTGCTGATGAAGGTGTTGTGATGAGCTATAAATCCATAGGAAGGCGGTTGCAGTTGGCCCGGGAAGAGGCGGGGCTCAGCCAGGAGCAACTTGCGGCAAGGATAGGCTGCTCCCAATCAACGCTTTCCAATTACGAAAAGGGCAGAAGGCGGCTATACCTGGCCCAGTTGGAGAAAATCGCCGAGGTGCTAAACAAACCCATTGAATATTTTATGCAACCCCTGACGTTGGAAAGGGATCACTCCGGTATGGAGGCGATTTCAACAAACCAGCCGGAAATAAAGGCGCTTCAAGAGGCTATAGAAGCGTTGTCCCCGGCCGGGAGGCGGCTGGCCATTGATTTCGCGCTCTGGCTAAAGCAGAGGGAGGCGGGTAAAAGTGATTGACTTCACCCTGACCCGGGAACAGGAAAATCTGCTGGAGGAAGTAAAGGAAATTGCCGGATCGCAAATAGCCCCCTTGGTTGAAAAAATTGACCGGGAGGACGGGGACGCTTTTAACTTTGCTCCGGTTGAAGAACTGGCCGGATCCCGTCTGCTCACCCCGACTATTCCCCGGGAGTACAACGGCAGGGGGCTTGATTATTTTACCACCGCCCTTATGCTGGAGGAACTGAGCGCTGTTTGCGCCGGCGTTGCAGCAGTGGTAACGGCCAATATTCATGCCGCCAGCCCAATTATTCTGGCCGGAACCGACCGGCAAAAAGATTTGTTTTTGCCGTTGCTGGCGGGACCAGTGGCCAATTTGGCCTCTTTTGCGCTGACCGAGGAGGTTTCCGGCTCGGACATGGGCGCCATGGAAACCAGGGCGATACCTTTGAACGGGAAAGGGAAGCCCGTATCCGGCAAGGATAGGGCAGCTGCCTGGCTGATAGAAGGAGCCAAAAAATATATAATAAACGGTGGAGTTGCTGAGTTTGTTACCCTGTTCGCATCTACCGATCCCGGTAATAAAAAAGGCAGT
>CBEULQ010000380.1:0-3654 GCA_965543975.1 uncultured Desulfocucumis sp.
TATTTTGGTAGTAGGTGGGGGAATAAGCGGTCTGACCACCGCCGTCGAGGCGTCCGAGGTTGGCTGTGAGGTAATTCTGGTTGAAAAGAACGCCTACCTGGGCGGTAAGGTTACCCAGATTAATCAGTATTTCCCAAAGCTGTGTCCTCCCAATTGTGGCCTTGAGATCAATTTTAAAAGAATAAAAAATAACCCTAAAATTAAGTGCTACACCATGGCGGAAGTGGAGAACATCTCAGGCCAGGAAGGGGATTATGATGTAACTATTAAAATAAATCCCCGTTATGTAAATGAAAACTGCACAGCCTGCGGCAAGTGCGCTGAGGCCTGTCCGGTGGAAAGAAGCAATGATTTCAACTACGGACTGGATAAAACCAAGGCCATATATCTGCCCCACGAATTTGCCTTCCCGGCTAAATACGTTATCGATCCCAAGGCATGCGCCGGCAGCGGCTGTACAAAATGTGCGGATGTCTGCCAGTATAACGCCATTGAGCCCGCTATGGAGGTAAAGACTGTTACAATTAAAGTGGGCAGCGTAGTATGGGCCACCGGTTGGAACCCTTACGATGCCAGCAAAATCAGCTGCTATGGTTTCGGCGTTTATCCCAACGTCATATCCAACGTTATGATGGAGCGGATGGCAGCTGTTAACGGCCCCACCAAGGGAAAAATTGTGCGTCCCTCAGACGGCAAGGAAATTAAAAATATTGCTTTTATCCAGTGTGCAGGCTCCAGGGATGAAAACCATATACATGCCTGCTCCTCCGTCTGCTGCATGGCCTCACTGAAGCAGGTTACCTACGTGAGGGAGCAGTATCCGGATGCGAAAATAGCTGTTTATTATATTGACATTCGCGCCAGAGGCAAGCACGAAGACTTCTACGTCAAGGTTCAGAACGAAGCGAACGCAGTGTTTATCAAGGGTAAGGCCGGGGAGATTAAAGAGGATCCCGCCACCAATGATCTGATTGTTATTGCCGAGGACCAGATTAGTCAGGTGCTGACCGAGGAAAAATACGACCTTGTGGTGCTGGCCACTGGAATGCAGCCGGCCACAGCATTAAGCAAGGTTCCTGCCACTATGTCATATGATGAAGACGGTTTCCTGGCCTCTGACCCCGCATCTCCCGGCATATACGGAGCCGGGTGTGTTTCCAAGCCGGCTGACGTTGCCGCAGCTGTTCAGGATGCTACTGCCGCAGCGCTCAGGGCTATTCAATCGGTGAGGGGGCTTAAACATGGCTAAGAAAACTGGAGTTTTTATCTGCAGCGGCTGCGGCATAGGGGAATCACTGGATGTCGACGCCCTGGTCAAAGTGGCTGCCAAAGAATGCAAGGCGCCGGTATGTAAAACCAACGGATTTTTGTGCGGCAAGGAAGGCGTAGAGCTGATCAAACAGGATATAGCCGCGGGAGAACTGGACTGTGTCCTGGTGGTGGGCTGCTCCAACAGGGTTAATTACGAGGCTTTTGACTTTGGGCCGTCGGTAGTGGTTGAAAGGGTTAGCGTCAGAGAGCAGGTTGTCTGGACCCAGCAGCCAAACGATGAAGACACCCAGGCCATGGCTGAGGACTATATCCGTATGTATATGGCCAAGGCGAAAACAGTTGAAGCTCCGGAGCCCTATATTGCTGAAAATCTGTCCAAAACCATCATGGTCGTGGGCAGCGGCATGGCGGGCATGACTTCGGCTATTGAAGCTGCCAAGGCCAACTATCAGGTAGTTCTTGTGGAAAAAGAGGCTGCCCTGGGCGGCTGGCTGAAAAATGTTTACAAGCTTGCCCCGCTTAAGGCTCCTCATTCCGAGTTGGAAGACACTAACCTGGAAGCCAGGATTGCTGAAATTAACAATAATCCCAACATTAAGGTATATACCTCCGCTGTAATTGAAAAGACCGCCGGAGGGCCGGGACTGTTTGATGTTACTATCAAACAAAACGGCAATGAGCTAACCGAACGGGTAGGGGCCATAGTGCTGGCCACCGGCGCGGTTCCCTACAACCCCGAAAAGCTGGGCCACCTTGGTTTTGGCACATCGCCCAATGTGATAACCCAGTCCATGTTTGAGGAAATAGCCAAGAAGGGCACTATTGCCAGACCTTCAGACGGCAAGGAAGTAAAGAAAATCGCTTTTATACAGTGCGCCGGCTCCAGGGACCAGGAGCATCTTCCGTATTGCTCCGCAGCCTGCTGCATAGAGTCCATTAAACAGTCCCTTTACCTGAAGGAGCAGGATCCCGAGGCCCAGGCTTACGTGTTCTACAAGGATATCCGCTCCTCCGGTCAGTACGAGCACTTCTACAAGAAGGCACAGATGGCCGGTGTTATGTTCATCAAAGGTGATGTCACCGACATTTCCGAAGGTGACGGGGGAACCCTGGTAATTGAGGCAGACGATTTGCTGATGGGCGACAAAACCATGGCCGATGAAATCGACCTGATTGTCCTGGCCAATGGCATGGTGCCCACCACGGCCTTTGAAGAAGGCGTGTATATGGGTCTGGGTGCGGTAGCACCACAGACCGAGGGAGCCGAGGAAGCAGCTGCGTCTGGCGATGCTCCTGCAGTGCCTCCCGCAACCATTATCAAGTCCAACATTTTGAACCTGCAATACAGGCAGGGTCCGGAACTGCCTGACCTGAAGTATGGTTTCCCGGATTCGCACTATATTTGCTTTCCGTACGAAACCAGGCGTACAGGCATTTATGCCGCCGGCAGCGTGAGAAGGCCCATGGATATGGGGCAGTCGGTGGGAGACGGAGTTGGAGCCGCCTTGAAGGCCATCCAGTGTGTGGAGCTTACCGCCCAGGGGGCTGCGGTACACCCGCGGGCCTGGGATACTTCCTTACCGGACTTCCAGCTCACACGCTGCACCCAGTGTAAACGTTGCACGGATGAGTGCCCGTTCGGCGCCATCAACGAGGATGAAAAGAGTAATCCTTTGATTAACCCGACCCGTTGCAGAAGGTGCAGCACCTGTATGGGTGCCTGCCCTGAAAGGATTATATCCTTCAAGAATTACTCGGTACCCATGATCGGCAACATGCTCAAAGCCTTCGAGGTTCCGGAAGAGGATGAGGAGAAGCCGAGAATTCTCATTTTTGCTTGCGAAAATGACGCCATCCCGGCAATCGACATGGCTGGAATCAACCGGCTGCAGTACAATCCCTGGGTGCGGATCATTCCTGTCAGGTGCCTCGGCTCATTGAGTCTGGTATGGATTAACGATGCCATGTCCAGAGGTGTTGACGGCGTTCTGCTGCTGGGTTGCAAGCACGGCGACGATTACCAGTGCCACTTCATGAAGGGTAGCGAGCTGGCCGAAATCAGGCTCTCCAAGGTTTCAGAAACCCTAGACAGGTTGGGACTGGAATCCGAACGGGTGCAGGCCAGGACGATTAGCATTATGGATTACGAAGTAATTCCCAAGATGCTGGCTGAATTCATGGAGAAGATAGAAGATCTTGGCCCCAACCCCATGAAGGGCTTCTAAAACAATCAGTACAGTTTATAAGGTGCCGGGAATGTTCTATATGCAGACCCGGCACCCGTAAAATTATAGAAAGGACGGCCGTTAAGCGCCGTCCTAACTCCTTTGATTAAATTTTGAACCAATGTTATTTAAGAGAGAAATGCTATACAAAAATACT
>CBEULQ010000381.1:0-3649 GCA_965543975.1 uncultured Desulfocucumis sp.
AAAAAAAAGTAACTTTTAATTAACCCGTTACTATTTCCATGTTTAGGCGTTTTAATTACTTTTAGGGCATTCCTACTTCAGCACTATGGTCCCATGAGGTGTTGCGGAAACCATGCGGTAAACGCCGTTAAAACCCTGGCTGCCTGCCAGGGGCACTATTTTGTAATAGTATGTTGTGCCATTATTTACGTTATTGTCGGTATAAGATACAGCCCCATCAGCCGGGAAGGTGTTGGTTAAAACCAGTTTAGTTAACAAGTTAAATTTCATGTTGGGGGATATACCCCTATAAATATCGTAGGTTGAAACACTTCCCTGTTTGCAGGCAACATGCTTCCAGGTAAGTTTGAGGTTTTTGTAGCCTGCTGTCGCCTGCAGTTGACCGTCCCACCGTTCATTTGTTACTGTACAGTCATTGCCTGCATCATATATATTGTTATCTGATAATGAAATTACCTTGAATCTGAAATTGCCTGGTTCATTGGCAGCCCACGGGATAAATGCATTATAATCGTTGGCAGTAACGGCACCGAGTTGCGACCAGGTATTTCCCGAATCATGCGAACAAAGGACCGCGTAGGAACCGGTGGATTTTACCCAGAATTCAATAATAATTGGCTGACCTCTTTTAAACACTTCTCCTCCCCTTGGATATGCCAAAAGGATATCTTTAATCACCGGTATAGTTCCAGGGTCTATAGGTTTTAGGATCCGGGTTGTGTCAGGGGTTATTGCATTGGTCATTCCAGGTACAGTTTTAGTTGTGACCGATGTTGTAGCAGGAATTTTTGCTGTCTCTGGCGCCACAGTTTGGGGAACCGGTGTGACAGTTGCCTGATTAGTCAACGCACCGGCTATAGCTGCCTCGGCCCGGGTGTTTAATCCAATCCCTGCTGAAACCAGGATCAGGAATAGAAAAAGGTATACGTACTTCTTCATAAAAATCACCTTCCTATAAATTAATAGTTTCTAAGCGCTATACCCGGGGAGCGGCCTTTTTTACTGTTGCTTTGTATGAATGATATGCTTCAATCAGATCGGACACGTCATCGGTGTCAAAGGTTACCATGTAGAACAATTCAGGACCCCTGATCAATACCCGCCTGTCGCCGTTGGAACCGGCGCCGCCGAAGGCGTATACCGACGGCCGGGGGATTTCACCCTTTACATAGCGCATGAAGTCACGGGTCTGCCGGACCCCAAGCTCAAGGACCGGTCCTACCTTGTATTTCAGGAAGGCATCTGCTTCCGTATAGGTAAAAACCTCCAGCTGCTCAGTTTCATCAAAGCCAATGAAGACCGGCGGCGGGTCGGGCCTTTTTTTGTTCCACATGGCCACCAGTTTGATGGTTACCCCGTCTCCGGTGAGGGTATAGGTGGGATTTCCCTTGCGCAGACCTCCCGGCCGTTAACCATGGCCTTGTTTTTTTCGATCCAAAGCTCGATGACCTTGTCTCCTAGGGCCACAGTAACCTTTTTTGAAGCCTCATCCCACGCCACATTAGCCCCCAGGGGCTCCGCCACGTACCTGACGGGCAGCATGGTCCGCCCTTCCCGGGTAACGGGGGCCGTATCCATCTGGCGAATCTCATCATTAACCTTGTAGGCGGTTTTGCCCAGGTTCAAGCTGATAATCCGCTTGACGGAGGCTATGTTGGGTGTGGACACGCCGGTAGGGGTTCCCGTCTGTCCGGATGTATTTAACTGAACCTGTGACTGGTCCACGGGACCGTACATTCCTACTGGCGTGAATACGCTTACCTCCTGGGAAGGATCTGACATCCAAAAGCCGTCTTTAAAAGCCTTAATTGTATAATAGTACTTGCAGCCCGGGACCACGGTCTTATCAGATTAGGTGAGTGATTGATTACCATAAGCTATCTGTGTCCAGTTGCCGCCTTCGGCTCTTCTGTTAATCAGGTAATCTTTTATGGGCTCAGGATTCTCGTTGGTCCAAATCAGCTTGACTTCCCGGCTGGACACAGCTGTTGCCGTAACCCACGGCGCCCGCGGATAGGTGCAGGTAGATGTCTCATTACTATAGGTTATGCTGTGAGAATTATGTACTTCGATGATATAATCATAGCGAGTGCCCGGCTCCAGCCCGGTATCCACCATTTCTGTTGTATCAGGACCCAGGGGTATTCTATGTGCATGATCGAATGTTATGTTATCTCTGCGTCTCTTTCGCAAAACCTGGTATTGTGTTTCGTTGGCGCAGTTGTCTTTCCATGTAAGCTTAATGCTCGTTGTAGACGAGGGAACAGGCGCGGCGGTAAAATTTGTGGGAGGCGCCGGGGAGCCGGAGGCTGAAACCACTGTGGCGGTATTGGAAAAGTCGCTGCTGCCTGCAGCGTTCACGGCCTGAATGCGATACGTATACTTTACTTCTTTTTGCATGGTGAACTGGTCCCACGCATAGGTATCATTGGCAGGGACTTCCATTACCTGCACAGATGTTCCGCCTTCCCTCTGTCTCCAAACTATAAACTTTGTTTCATTATTCGACTTATCTTCCCAGCTTAAAGAAACACCCGAAGGATAGCCTTCGTCAGCCTTTAAACTGGTTGGCGCTTGGGGTGGATTGTTGCTGTTGTTAACCACAATAAAAACTTCGTTGGAATAGCCAGACTCCGCGCTGTTGCCTACTGCTTTCACCCGGTAGTAGTACTCTTCTCCCGGGTGAACTGGGTAATTACTCAGTTCATTCTCCTCATGGGAAGCAGCATTAGCTGGCTCCGTAGCCACAGGGTCACAAGAATTGAAGCCTTTCGTTTTGCGTTCAATCACAAAAGCGGTTCATTGGAAGAATTATCCCGCCATGTCAACTTGACCAATCCGGGCGTTGGAGACTGAGCAACAAGATTTGAAGGAGCTTTGATTGCCATGGTAAATATCTCTGGAGCAACCGGCTCCAGGATTTCGATAGCTGGTTTTGTGTTTAATGTAAGTTCTGCCGATACCATTGACGGAACAAGCAAAAGAATGATTGTAACACATAGGGCAAACAGCAAATTCCTATGTTGAGCTTTCATTGTGTCCCCCTTTCTTATATGCCAGGTTATGCTACAACAATGTACTGCCTTTATGGACATTGTCTCTTCAGGTTAATCTACAGACGTAGAACAACCTTCTCCACAATGCATTTATCCAGCTCCAGGTTTTTCGGCCTTCTGGTGTTACCCGTACTGATGTCAATGTTCAGGGGATGGTTCCGGCCCGCCCAGGGCGGCTTCCGCATCGGCCCTGGTCAGCAGTGTGCGCGGGTCAATCAGCCCATTGGCCGTCCCTGTCCCTTTCGCTCCCCCGGCATCTCCCTGGAGCGCTCCGGCTTTGCCGGAATCGCCGCAGCCGGCTACAAACAGGAGCACGCATTATAAGCGCCAGACACGATTTTAAACGCATATTACCCTCCGCTTATTCCAGCGACTTGCTGATAATGTTGACTCTCGAAGCGTTGCCGTCCCAATTCACTTCGCTGCCCAGGCTTTCGGAGATAAACCTCAGCGGCAGCATGGTCCGGCCGTTGATCAGTTTTGGGGCCGCATCGGTTGTTGTATGCGCGCCGTTAACACTGGCGGTTTTTTTGTCAATCCATAGATCCACCACATTGTCCTGCAATTTCACGGTAGCCTTTTGTTCCGCATCC
>CBEULQ010000382.1:0-3644 GCA_965543975.1 uncultured Desulfocucumis sp.
AGCAATTCCCCGTCAATTCCTGTTTCCCCAAACTCATTAACCAGAACGGCAATTTTTTCTCTACCCGGGCATTTTAGTAATATGTTTTTGATCAGCGTTGTTTTGCCGCAGCCCAGAAAGCCGTTCACAATATCCACCCGCATCAATTGAGCACACCCCTGCAATTAACCGTTGTATTTTTCCCTCAAGTCCTGCCAGGTGCTACCGTTTACAACGTCCGCGGCCATTCCCGAGGCCTGGGAGGCATCCTTTCCAAAGACGCCCAGCTTATATCCTGTGACATATTCCTCGGATACGGCTCCTCCGCCGCACACGAAGGGAATTTCAATCCCGGCCGCACTCAGGCGATTGGATATTTTCTCGAATGCGGTCATGGTGGTGGTCATCAAAGCTGTTCCGGTAACCATAACAGGCTTGTATTGTTTAACGGCATTAACCACCGTATCCACCGGAACGTCCTTGCCCAGATCGATTACCTCGTAACCATTTGCCCTGAGCAGCGCGTTCACAATTTTTTGACCCAGATCATGAATGTCGCCCTCTGCGGTATGGGTTACCACCACTCCTTTTTTCTCCATGGACTTGCCCATCTTCTTCTCACACAGCTCTATACCTGCCAGCATGGCGTCCGAGGCCAGTATTACCTGGGGCAGGTAGTATGTTCCTTCATCCCAGAGCCGGCTGACTTCATTCATACCTTTAATCAGACTGTCATTAATTATCACCATGGGGTCCAGTCTGGTTAAAGCCTCGCTAACCAGCCCCTCAATAATGTCCGCATCGCCTTCTATAACACATTCCATTATTTTTTGCAGGTCGGCATCCTTGGCCGAGGCCATTATCCCCTGGGCCGCGCCTTCGGATACGAGGTCGTAACGTTTGAATATATTATCGTAATTGCTGATTGCCAATGCCTCCATATATAACCCTCCTTTTCAACGTGAAGCCATTTATACCATTACAGTCCGTAATTTTTAGGCTCGAAACCCTTCACCTGCTTTTTGTATATTTCACAGCAATTATCAATAAAATCCTGTTCATTATCAGGCATAGCCGCCAATTGGGACATGGATGACTGCAAAGCCTCTTTCTCAAAGGCCGACATCCTCAGCAGCGAGTCGCCCAGCATTAATTCTCCCGCCTTCATGGCGGCAGCCCTGGCCCTGGCATAATATGAGCCGTTGTTGCCCACGATGGCCTTGCCTATTTCATAGGCGTTATCCGGCGCCAGAATGAAGCCGTGATGATCGCGGTATTTATCGGACAACACCATCATCTGCTGTAAATCCTTTGCCTTGCCCAGTTCAATGGCGGTATTCATCAAGGCCACGTCATACCCGAGGATTTCTGCGAAAACGGCAGTGGTGGTGCCGCCGAACATGTCGTGGTATTCCACAGCCTCGTTGCTCCACAGGTCACAACAGGCCATCACAAGGTTGCCCAGCAGATCGCTGTGGGCGCAGGCGGAAGTTTTTCCTTCCATGGCTATGGGTACGCCGGTAATTGATTTGGTAATCACATCTTCATAGCCGCAGTCCTTTGTCGGCCCCTTTGCGCCCTGCTCGTAAGCCACCAGGCTGCGGGCGGCGGCAATGGCCCTGGTCAATGCGGCAAAGGAGTGGGGAACCGAGCGGTCCTGGTATCCTCCGGCCATGAACATGGCCACGTTGGCTTGGGCGCAGTTGGTATCCCCCCCCGGTGTGGCTCCATATTTATCAGCAATTTGTACGATTTTCTTCCACATAAACTCCATGTCCATGCTGCCCAGAACACCAATACCGAACAGCACCCCCCTGATATCTTGCCTTACTATGGCGTAGTCGGTTATTTCCTTTCCGCCTACTGTTTCAATGGAAAGGTTATCTGCGCCGCCGGCCGCGCTGGCCTCAAAAGCCTGCAGCATTGTTTCCATGGCAAGGCTGTCCCATATTTTTTCTTCATCGGGTTTGCGGTAATCGGCAATGGTAGCCCTGATGGCGCTCTTTAAGCCGTATTTACGGTGATAGTTTTCCATCAGCCTTTTCACCTGTGCGGCTATTTCACCGCCCCAGGCAGGGTTTTTGGTCATCTGGTAAACGTGTTCCAGTTCCACCTGAATACCAGGAATACCGATGGCAACACACCTGTCCAACACGTCGGTAACCATCTTTTCATATTCCTTTACCAGGGTTTTCTGGCTTTTCTCCGTACCGGGCCTGGGATGGGGCACCAGTTCCGGATATACGTATCCGCCTCCCACCACAAACTCCCGTCCGTATTTAACAGGTGATTTAGCTGTTCCAAATATCATTTCCTCCGCACTGTCATAGGCCATCTTTTCAAATTTTGGCATTTCTACATACCTCCTCGCCGAGTAGTAGCACTTAATGGTTACAAGTACCTAAACTAAAAACAATACCAGTGTGTGCGGCTGCAGTTGCCTTCCCGTAACGGCTTAAAACCACCTCCGTTTTTTTATACGTTGGGGACATTCCTCAGCCCTAGAGGCTGGCCCCAAAAGGAGGTGTGTCCCCGTGCCTCTGTTGAGGTGTGTCCCCTTTCCTCTTATCCTTGTACATATCAACATTTGTGCCACTATTCTGAAATTTGCTTCGATTGCGCCGCCACTGGTTTTTACCGTATTTCTTCAATTCCTTCGGGCTGCCGGCATTAATAAGCCTGAATCAAATTGATACAGCCGGCTGATACAGTATCCAAAAATTTCATGATAGCAGCATAACCAGCTTAACCGCCGGATGTGTACCAATTTGACACATGTGCCAGCTGATTTAAAAAACAAAAATAACCTTCCTCTTTTGGGAAGGTATTTTACATCCTTCTAAAGCAAACATTTGGGGAAAATTTTTAATACTTGGCGGACATTTTTTTTCTGATCACGTCCCACTTCAAACCCCGCAGCGCTTCCGCCGCTATTAACGGCGCCTCCCTGGCGTCCCGGCCGTATATGCACAGCGGCAGGCTGTTGATAAAATCGGACGTAACCCCTCCTCCGCCCCCGCAGACAAAAGGCACTTCCAACTTTGATTGGGTAAGCAATTTCGATATTTTCTCAAAGGCGTACATGGTGGTGGTCAATCCTGCAGTACCGGTCAGCATAACCGGCTTATATTTTAAAACAGCGTCAAGCACGTCTTCAACCAGCACATCTCTACCCAAATCAATCACTTCATAACCATTGGCCCTGAGAATGGCGTTAACTATCTTTTGCCCTAGGTCATGAAGGTCCCCCTCGGCGGTGTGGGTGACTACCACACCTTTTTTTGCCACCGGTCTGTTCATTTTCCTTTCGCATATTTCAACTCCCAACAACATGACATCAGAGGATTGCAGCGTTTGGGGCAAATAATATATGCCTTCATCCCACAGCCGGCTGACCTCGTCCATTCCTTTTTTCAGGCCCAGATTTATAACATCAAGGGGGTCCCTGGTATCCAGCGCCTTATTCACCAGTTCTTTGATTCTTTCACAATCACCCTCAATCACACAGTCGATCACCTCTTGCATTACAGGGTCGTCACTGAGGCACGACTTGGCCGGGGCATCGGCGTTACCCTCTATAACAAGGTCGTAACGTATGAAAATATTATTAAAAGATCGGAAGAGCACACGTCTGAACTCAGTCACGGCTTACTATCTCGTATGCC